>NZ_WQPW01000025.1:0-3511 GCF_018785465.1 Clostridium sp. MCC328 | reverse complement strand
CTTCTGAAAAGCGGTCGGATTAACAACCGTCTGCTGTGCGAACTTGCCACCCATAAGGACTTTATCAAGTTTCTTGCGGATATTGAGATTTATGTGGATGGGATTGCCACCATGCAGATTCAGAACCTCAACGCCCTTGTCGATACCGTCCGGCATGAAATCATTGAACGGTATCGCCCCGGCGAAGATGACCCCCATTTGAAAGTGCTGCAAGCCGCCCATATCAGTGATGATGAATATTTCAGCCACATGGTTCTGGATGACCTCAATCTCATTATCCGGGATATTCGGGAAGCCCACAAAAAGGACAGTGAGAGTGCGCCCCAGACCACCGTTGCCGATGAACTGAAAGAAAATCTGGAAGCGGTCGAAAATTTCAAGGGTAGCCGGGATGAAAAGCTCGTTGTACTTTACTGCAAGCAGCTCGGTATCAACTATAAAAATCTGTCAGACGAAGAATTTCGCTGGCTCATTCGTATTCTCAAAAAGTCAAAGAAAATGGGAACGCCTATCAGCCAGAGGAAAAAAAGATAAAGAAAAACCGCTGTTGCATGGTTTGTTGACTTCCATGTAGCAGCGGTTTTTGCTGGGATTATTCAGTTGAATTTTTAGAACGACAAACTGAAATTGCTGCTAATAACTGAGAATCTATCTTTTATTTTATAGAAATCTCACTCTTTACTGAATCTACAATACTCTACAAAGCTTTTTACGGAAAAATGCTTCGGATTAAGATACTTAATACCAGTATCTATCAACTCAAATTTTTCATAATCAAACTCAAGTTTTTCATTGTTTAAGAAATCATCATCTATCCATAAAGCAGGTAAAATATGCTCACAATAATCAAAGTATCTTCTGCATTCAATACATTCTTCGTCTAAAGACTCTACACCAACATAATGAATATTATAATCTACAGTATCGTTTATAAATCTTTCAAGGAAACTGTTCAAAACAAAGGCTACTCTATCATCACAATATACATAACCAATTAAATTTTTATCTGTGATTTCTACACATTCATTATACCCGTCTACTGATGAGTCGTAGTATATAGCATACCAATATGCTCCTGGATTTCCTGATTGTGAAAGAAAATAATTTCCAATAACAACTTCCAAATGTCCACATAATGAAATCCATTGATGTTTTGTACTACTACTTATCGAAAAAATACCACTAATATCCGTCATGTCATCACACTCTCTATTGTATATCTTCAAATTCTTATTTATCTTTTTATATTTTCGTCATCACATCACAATACATCAATCACGATTTCCGGCTGCATACTCGCCCATGCAAACATCCATGACTATCCTCGCTGGCTGAATCAGTGCATCCTCATACTGACACTTCCACTGGATGTCCTGCACGATCATTCCGTTCCGAATGCCGTCGATGGTATCCCCATCCTTCATAGGCTTTTCATTGTTCAGCAAATAGGATGCCAAATTGTAGGCGTGATTTACTACCCAGTTTGGATCCATGTCACGGAAGTGATACTGCAAATCTTCTATATACAAAAGACTCAGACCAAGCGTGTCCACTACACTGTCCTCCGTCCCCTGAACATTAAAAAAACGAACGTTTACTGCGTACCGGATAAAGCGGTCAACGCCGGGGATTTCATTTTTCCGGATATCATCAGCCAGGATCAGCTTTCCTGAGTTAAGGTTGTAAACCGCCTCACACTGAGGATATAATTCCACCAGTGCCTCCAGATAATCCATAAGCATATTTGCACGTTTTCTTGCAGGTAGCCCGCCGCCCAACATATCATTAGCAAAAATCTGATATTTGCACTCAGAGAGAATACGGTCACGGTCACTCATACAATCCCACATCTGGCTGCGTCTGAAAGCATCAATGGAATCCCGCACAAATTCCTCACAGTCAGAAATCATCAATGTTACCGGAATGCTGGCATCCTTCATCTCAGAGATGTAATCATGGGCGGCAAATTTCACACCCGCCTTGCGACTACCATACTGCTCCACTTTTCCCAGATGCTTCGACAATATCTCTATAAACCTCTCATTGGAAGGCATCTCGTATTTCTCTTTCATCAGAAGCTGTATCATGAACACGCCGCCTGGGCGTATTTGGGAATCAGTCTTTTGTGACAAATCCTGCTGAAACTGCTGCTCCTGATGCTGTTTTTCTTCTGACTCCCTCTTTTCTTTTCTTTTTTTCAACTTATCCAATAACCCCATCTACATTCTCCTTTGTGTTGACTTTACGATTTGTTGCTCAAGTTCATCTTAAAATTATACCATAAAACTTGTGAACAATTCTACCGTCATTTTGGAACATATGAGAAAAGTCCGAACAGTTTTCTGCCCGGACTTTCTCACTCAATCATAAATCAATTCCGCTTTCACAATCTCCTCTGCCTGTGCCTTGCAAGCGTTCATCTGCCGCACCCATTCCATTTGGTTTTCGGCTTTCAGCTGTTCGGTCACACCGTTTTGCTCTGCCAGTGACCACACGATCAGCTCCATGCGGCTTCATGCCGCTTCGTCAATCTCGGCGCAATGCTCAAAGAGCTTGTCGGATAGTACCAGCTCATTGAACAGTATCGGGCGGTGCATTTCCAGATACGCCTTGCGAAGTCTGCCGTAGTGTCCGAGGGGCTTGGTCTTGCGGATAACGATGTTCGGGATAAGATAATCGCCGTTCTGTGTGTAAGTGATATTCATGCTGTTTGTACTCCTTTCATCGGCTCTCTCTGCGGTAAACTGCTGACCGGGACGAACACGCCCTTTGCAATATCCTCCGCACGAATGGCGGCTTTCTTGGCTTCGATTTCTGCCTTTTTCCGCTTCTTGATTTTGTCCTCGTATCGCTTCTGCGCTCCGCTGGCTTTCCGCTTCAAGTAGTTCTGATGAAGCCTGTCTTTGCGTTCCTCACGCTTGCGGATTTCTTCTAATTCCTCTGGGGTAAGCTCCACTTCTCCAAACGCCGGAGGAACGAATCGCCCGACAAAATTGAAGTAAATCTCGACCTCCTGTGTGGTCTGTATACTACCCTTGCGGTCACGCTCATGCACAAGGATTTTCTCGATAAACTCGTTGAGCATGGCAATGGTCAGCTTGTCGAAGTTCTCATACTTGTCAATCAGAGCGATAAAACGGTCAGCGTCCTTTTCGTGCTTCTCATAGCTCTTGACAGCCTTTTCCAGAGTAGAGATTTCGGCGTTAAGCTCGGACTGTTCCTTTTCGTATTGAGCGTCCAGAGTGGCGTATCTGCTGTCGGACAGCTTTCCTAAAATGTTGTCCTCATAGATTTTGCAGAGCAGGACTTCCAGCTCGGACACTCTCTGCTTTGCGGTGGCAAGGCGTATCCGCTGTTTCTTAACCTCTGCTGTCTGCTGGCTGGACTGCGCTTCCTGCACCACACGGACAAACTCGGCTCGGTCATGCTTGGCATACTCGGCAATAGCTTTGAGCATTTCGGAAACAAGGGACAGTACCACATCTTCATTGATACGGTGCTGTGTCGTGCA
>NZ_WQPW01000155.1:0-1251 GCF_018785465.1 Clostridium sp. MCC328 | reverse complement strand
CACGAAAAACGCATGAGTAAATAAATTGTGAACATGCCCCTTTTCTGGTAAAATTAAAAGAAAAGGGGCGTTGGTATATGCAGGAATTATTAGATTGGCTGGAATACATAGAAGATGATCGCCAGCAAAGAAAAATTCGTCACACATTAAAAGATATTCTTGTTATTGTGTTGTTCGCAACGTTAGCGAATGCGGATGACTGGGTAGAAATGGCATTGTTTGCGGAAAATTATCAGGACTATCTTCGTAAGTATATCGAGTTAAAGAACGGGATTCCATCCCATGATACGATCAGACGTGTTATGGGGATGATATCACCAGAAATCTTACAACAACTCTATGGAAAATGGCAGGACCGATTAAATCAGGATGACGGAGAGCTGCTGAAAAAAATCATCTGTATTGATGGAAAAACCATGCGTTCCAATAAAAGGGGAGCTGGAAAGGCAGCTCACATTGTATCCGCGTGGAGTAAAGAGGATGGTTTTTGTCTTGGACAAAAAGCTGTTGAAGAAAAAAGCAATGAAATCGTAGTGATTCCAGAATTGTTGGATAAGATCCAGATAAAAGGCCAGACCGTAACGATTGATGCAATGGGAACACAGACTGCAATAGCGGAAAAAATAAAGAAAAAACGGGCAGATTATGTTCTTGCATTGAAGAGAAATCAAAACAGCCTGTATGAGGATGTGCAGGAATACTTTTCGGATGAAGAGTTTCAAAAAAGAATCCGTGCGAGCGGTAATTACAAAAAGACACAGGAAAAGGCACATGGTCAGGTTGAAATAAGGGAGTATTATCAAACAGAAGATATTAAATGGTTAAGTCAGAAAAAGAACTGGAAAGGGCTGTCCAGTATCGTGATGGAAAAGAAAACGATAGAGAAGGATGGAAAGAGAAGGATAGAGTATCGTTATTTTATCAGTAGTTTAAAGGCAGATATAGAGCAGATCAGTCGTGCAGTCAGAGGACATTGGAGTATAGAAAGTATGCACTGGCATTTGGATGTAACATTCCGGGAAGATGCAAACACAACGTTAGATAAAATGGCAGCACAAAATTTGAATATCATAAGAAAATGGAGCCTAAGTATTTTGAAGCCGGCACAAATGACAAGGCATAAGTTGTCGATGAGAAAGAAAAGGTTCGTAGTTAGCATGCGTCCAATTCAGTATCTGGAAGAACTTTTAGAAGCTTAAAAATAGCTGAAAACAGAATTGGTGGTAGACAATCATTCATGCGTTTGTCGTG
>NZ_WQPW01000024.1:0-30018 GCF_018785465.1 Clostridium sp. MCC328 | reverse complement strand
GTATCTGGAAGAACTTTTAGAAGCTTAAAAATAGCTGAAAACAGAATTGGTGGTAGACAATCATTCATGCGTTTGTCGTGCTCTATAAAGCTATACTTCTTGACAATTTTTAGGCATAATGATAAACTTTTTCATAACTGTATGATGTATTTCACTTTCATATTTTTAAGCTGGAGTCCCGGCATTCCCCGCATTTTAAGGAGGTGTTTGGCTTTGGAACGAGAATACTGTGTAAATTTCGAACCATATATCAACGACGAGCTTTCCGAGCTTGTAAAAACATATGGGTACCGCATTGAGGTGCCTGCTAATACCTACTATATTAAACCCGGTCAAAAGCTTACAGAAATCACTTATATTGCAAGTGGCTCGACCTCCCACTCCATGTTTGGGCTGACCGGGCAGGAAAAGATTTCCTACATTCTCAGTGCCGGATGGTTTCTTACGGAAAGTCTGTTTGCAAATAAAAAAATGTTTTCGATCGCAGAGCGTTATACCTCTGCGCTGACTGATCTTGTTTTATATAAAATTGATGCCAATGCATATAATATTCTGATTGAAAAAAAGGTGTTTCGCGATGCCATCATCCGCAGTCTGAGCAATAAGCGGGCATTCTTACAGCGGGAACTTGAAAGTGTAACTCTCGAATGCGTGAAAGAACGTTTGAAAAATTTCTTTGTTCTCCTGTCCGATCCGGCATCCAGCAAAGACCGCACCTGGTATCCGTTGAGCCATTATTACACACATCAGGAGATTGCCTCTATTATAGGAACAAACCGTGTGACGGTGAGCCGCCTGATCAGTGAACTGGCCCGCGAAGACTTTCTCCGTGTCATTAATAAACGGGTGGAACTCAACAGCATCCATATTACGGATTGACCGTGATCCCACCTTTGATATCTAATGTAAAACAGATCTGGTACTTACACATAATACCAGATCTGTTCTTTTATTTCTTATTCTCTATCTTGTTTCCCCATCTCGTACATCAGCGCGATCATATGTTTTATGGATGCCTTGTAGTCATCCAGCTTCATATTTTCATTCGGTGCATGATGGTTTGCATTTGTATTTCCTGGTCCTACGCCAACGATCGGCATATCCGGCCATGCACGGTGGAAATAGATTGCCGGGCCACTGCCAAGCGCTGTCGGCTCGATCACCATCGGTTTGTCATAAACTTCCGCCGCGGAATGTTCCAGCCATTCCTTTAACGGAATATCCACGCTGGTACGGACCGGAGTATTTCCGCCTCTGCGTACGACTTTTACATCTCCAAAACCATGCTTTTTCAGATGTTCCCGCAGCTGTTCTTCCACCTTATCCGGAGACTGGTTTGCAACCAGATAAAATCCGATCCGCGCGTATGCTTTGTGCGGCACGATTCCTCTGGCTCCATTGTAAAGCTCGCCGGCTTCCAGACCGCAGACTGACATGGATGGCTCCATATAGATCTGCTTTTTCAATTCCAGCCCACTGCTTCCCCGCAGGAATGAGGTCAGTCCCAGTTTTTCCAACTGGCTCTTTTCATTATATGGGAATGCATTTAAGATCTCTTCGTCCTTTTTCGTCACCGGAAGGACATCATCATAGAACCCCTCGATCGTGATTCTCTCATCCGCACTTTTCAGACTTGCAAGCGCCCATACAAGCCGCCAGGATGCACTTGGAACATATGTCCCCATTCTGGCATGAACATCTTTTTTCGCAGTTTCTACCGACAGTTCAAAGCTCACACTTCCCCTGACGCCGAATCTCGCCCATGGTCTTCCTTCTTCATCGCGGCGCCCATTTTCCCACAGGCAGACGTCTGCTTTCGATAATTCTTTAAACTTTTCTGATTGTTCTCTGGAAAACTTAGATAAAGACGGGCTGCTCGTCTCCTCATCGCCCTCAAACAGGAATTTTACATTGATCGGCAGCTTGCCCTCCACTGCAAGAATCGCTTCCACCGCCTGAATTCTTGAGAGAAGAGGACCTTTATTATCCGACACACCTCTCCCATAAAGGACACCGTCACGGATCATCGGTCTAAACGGCTCGTTGGACCACAGCTCATGTTTCCCCTCTTCCACGACATCGTAGTGATTATAGAATAACAGAGACGGATGTTTATCTCCATCTTCACCGGAAACAGAAGCTGAAATTAAGGCATTTCCATTCTCCACTTTCTGAAATTCGTGCGGAATTCCCACTGCACTTAGCTTCTTGTCAATCCAGTTTCTTGTCTCTTCCAATCCGGTCTTGTCCCCTGCTACGCTGCGGTGGGAACAAAATTCCTTCATTTCCTCCATCATGCGATCAAAATTCTGATCGACATAATCAAAAATTTTCTTCATGATCATTCCTCCCAGTCTCTTTCTTTTCCTTCATGATATCGGAATCCGGTTTTATTTTCTATATGAATTGCTACAGTGTAGCATGGGTTACATTTCCACTTATCATCTGCAGCTTCTATCCGGCATTTTCTTTCTGACATGAGCAAAAGAGACAGTACGGATCTCTCCACACTGTCTCTTTCCTTCTTCTATCTTATTTCACATAATGGATCCTGCTCTGATCGAACCGATCCTGCTGGGTCCGCTCCTCATCCGGGTAACCGAGAGCAAAGATGCCGAAGGCCCGCTGTCCCGCCGGGATTCCGACGATCTTCTCTACATCCTTCATCCGTTCCTCTCTCGGAGCTACGCCGAGCCATACGCCGCCAAGTCCGATCTCATCCGCTGCAAGCCACAGGTTTTCCATCATGATGCTCATATCGATCTGTGCAAATTCCGGCAGATCGCATTCCTCACGGTATGCAGTCACGATCGCCACCGGTGCTTTTCCTGCCGGCGCGGAGAACGGGCTGGACTCTCCGAGCTGTTTTAAAACTTCACGGTTTTCTACTACATAAAACTCCCACGGCTGCTGGTTCTTCGCGGACGGCGCTGCCATCGCTGCCTCCAGAATATAACCGATATCTTCATTTGATACAGCCTCATCTTTAAATTTACGAATACTTACACGGTGAAATAAATCTGCCATTTTTAAACCCCATTTTCTTTCTTGATATATTATAATTCTCAAAAATTTTGCTATTCCCGGACAGCTAAACAGAAGACCGTTATAGCCAGCTATTTTCCGGGAAAATTCCCATATTTATATTTTTTACTGCAATTTCTTGATCTCCAGCGGAAAGCTTACATCCTCGGAATCCATATATACAACGCCAATCTTCGCTCCGCTGTCTCCGCCCAGAGCATCCTCATCCATCGGACAGCCATCCTTCATGAACCCCATCTCAGTTCCATCTGCTGTCACCATCATAAACGTGCTCATCGCATTGGCCGTCGTCGTTCCCTCTGCATATGCAATCGTCCAGTCATCATCTCCCGGTGCCGCGATCACCATATTGACTTTCTCCAGATCCATATTGTCATGGATCTCGACACCGATATATCCGATTACAACAAGACTGTCATCCGCGATCTCGGTCTCCACGTCACCGATATTCCCGGTCGTGATCACATATTCTCCACCGTCATCTGCTTTGAGCGTAAACGTTCCTTTTTCGTCATTCGTCCCCGTCACGATTCCCTGAAGCAGGTGATAATCCGCAAGCCTCTCATAGTCCTGCGCCGCTGTTCCACTGGTTTCAGAAGACTCACTCTCCGCCATCCCTGTCCCGGTTGACTCAGCCACTGTCTCTGCTGCCGCAGTTGTCTCCGCCGGTTCTGCCTTCTGGCATCCGGCCGCCAAAGCTGCGCTCATTGCTACTGCTGTCATGTACAAATACGTCTTTCTCATAGCTGTCTCCTCTCTGTAAGCCGCATTTCATTATAGCATATTTCTTATATCTTATCAATCAGACTGCTGACGCACACATTGGTCACGCACATCAGCCTTTCTGTGCCAATATCATACCACATCCTGACAGAGGAAAATCCTAAATTTCTTTTAAATTTGTTTTACCTCCTGACATGCACCACCTGATAAGCGGCAAGTCATAAGAAAACCTCCAGTCACCGCATTTTTGCTATTCCCGGAGGTTTCTTCATTCTCAATTTGGTAGGGTTTTCTCTATTTTCTCACAAACTCCCCATGCGCCCTCTTCTCGAGAAACGTCGTCGTCGCCTCCAGATGAGAAAGACTCTGCCCCCCCCTCACAGGATGCTGGGTGCATTCCTTCCATTCCTACGAAAAGTACGGAAACGTCCGTGAGGCCGCAGAGAGCCTCGGAATGACACCGTCAACGTTCGTCCGGAAGAGACAGAAATATACGAAAGATGCGGATTGATAGATGGAAAGCCCAATGTTTACCTGGCTTTGAGGCTACAGATGTGATATATTGATGATATCTAAGTAAAGGTATCTTGTACCTGTGGACTGCCACAGGCAGCCCTCAAACCAATGATTCTGAAAGGGGTATCACTATGAAAAAAATCGGCGCGATTACTGTCGGCCAGTCTCCCAGAGTTGACCTGATTCCTGAGATCCAGCCCATCCTCGGAGACTCGGTTGAGATCATTCAGGCAGGAGCACTGGACGGACTTTCAAAGGAAGAGATCGCAAAGTTTGTTCCGCGTCCTGGTGAAAATGTCCTTGTGTCCAGACTCACGGACGGAACCTCAGCGACATTCGGAGAATCCTACATTCTTCCCCGCCTGCAGCTTTGCATTGACAATCTCGAACAGCAGGGTGTTTCCCTGATCCTTTTCCTCTGCACCGGAGAATTCCCGGCTGAATTTCGCTCTAATGTCCCCCTTATCTTCCCTGACCATATTTTAAAGGGACTGATTCCGGCCATCGGCGTGAAAAATCTGTCTGTCATCATTCCTACAAAGGAGCAGGAGGCACAGATGCCCGGAAAGTGGAAAGACTGCTGTGACTCTCTCCACGTGACCTCTGTATCCCCCTACGGCGATCCTCTCGCTGTTTTTGCAGCTGCAAAGGAGATCCCCGCCGATACAGATCTGATCCTTTTAGACTGCATCGGATACACCATCGAAATGAAGGAGCGTATCCAGGCTCTGACCCAAAAGCCAGTCCTTCTTTCCCGTACGCTCGTAGCACGGGTGATTCGTGAATTAGTCTAATGTTTTTCCCCTGGCAGTTTTTCTCACTTCATTTTCCAAGGGATTTTCAGCATCTCCTGTTTCCAATACTGTTCCGGTTATCGGGCCAAAACAGCCGAATATCCTGGCATCTCAAGGCGCTGCCTGTAATATAAGATCAAAGAGTACCATATCTCATCGCAATGTCACTATGATGAAAGCTGAATCTTTCATAAGAGTCCCAGAAATAAAGAAGTGCCTGTCCTTCTCCGGAAAATTTCCGGTAAAGGACAGGCATTCTTATATGGTCACATAATTTCTAATTCACTGCGGTTCGTTCACTGCCAATATTCTTATCTCTCCCCGGCGCGGTACTTCGCCAACAGGCGGTTGATCCTTCCTGTCGGGTTTAAGAGATCGCTCAAGGACGCGTCGTGGTTCAAGTTGTCGATGATAAGAGCAATGTACTTACTCATGTCAACATTGATATAGTACGGTTTTGAGAGCAGCTCCGGTGTCTGGTAAACAAGGTTCGTCGTCAGGACGCGGTCGATGATGCCATTCTCGTAGTACTCATCAAATTTCTTTAATCCGCCTGTAAAGAGACCGAATGTCGTGCAGATGAAGACCTTTCTTGCCTTCATTCTCTTTAACTCTTTTGCGGTGTCGAGCATGCTCTCGCCGGAGGAGATCATATCATCAACGATGATCACATCCTTGCCCTCCACGCTTGCGCCGAGGAACTCATGGGCAACGATCGGGTTGCGGCCGTTGATGATCTTTGTGTAGTCACGTCTCTTGTAGAACATACCGAGATCCAGTCCGAGAACATTTGCGAAGAAGACTGCGCGTCCCATACCGCCTTCATCCGGGCTGATGACCATCATGTGGTCACTGTCGATCTCAAGCTCCTTCTCGTTCTTTAACAGGTATTTGATAAACTGGTAGATCGGCTGTACCGTCTCAAAGCCCTTTAACGGGATCGCATTCTGGACGCGCGGATCATGCGCATCGAACGTAATGATGTTCTCAACGCCCATGTCGACGAGCTCGCGGAGCGCCATCGCGCAGTCTAAGGACTCACGACCGGTTCTCTTATGCTGGCGGCTCTCATAGAGGAACGGCATGATCACATTGATCCTTCTGCCCTTTCCGCCTACGGCTGCGATCACACGCTTTAAATCCTGATAGTGGTCATCCGGAGACATGTGGTTCTTTAAGCCGTTCATCGTGTATGTCATGTTATAATTGCAGACATCTACCATAATATAGAGGTCATCACCGCGGACAGATTCTGTCAGCTCTCCCTTTGCCTCACCAGAGCCGAAACGCGGAGTCTTTGCGCCGATAATATAGGAATCTCTCTGGTATCCAGCAAAAGCGATCGTGGTCTTGTGCTCACTCTCTCTTTCTTTTCTCCACTCGACCAGCCAGGCATCTACCTTCTTACCCAGATCCTCACAGCTTTTCAGCGGAATCAGACCTAAAGGTCCAACCGGTATTGTCTCAATCTGCTTTTCTTCGTACAGCATTCCTGTTCCTCCCTGTTTTTTCTACTCATTATTTGATATTTTTATCCGCCGCTCTCCGGGCTGCCTGTTCTTCACGGCATTTACCCTGTTCCCCATTTTTGCAGCGTACATACATTTCATTTATAGCACCATCCACCCGCCCCGTCAACCGGATTTCCGGCCGTCTCCGACAGGATTTTCCTTTTTTCTACGGCCATCCGGCACATTTTTATTATCCTCTGCGCATAAATCCTCTGCGCACGAGACGGAGATCATCCCCGATCAATGGTATGATCTTATACCGGCTCATGATCCTTGAGGTCACGCGCTCCGTGAACGCGTCCTGAAGCTCGCCAAGTGTCAGGTTTGTGGAGATGATCGTTCCCTTGTTTCGATTTAGCCGCTCATTGACGCAGTAAAACATCTGGGATGCCGTGAATGTATTGATCAATTCTGTTCCGAGATCGTCGATGATCAGGAGGTCACAATCCAGAATATAGGACGCCCGGTCCTTCGCCTCATCGTCATCGCCTCCACTGAAACGGCTTCCTGCCAGAATGTCGAACATATCCGTTGCCGTGAGATAGACCACAGAAAAATATCTTCGGATCAGCTCCCGCGCGATACAGTTGCTCAGGAATGTCTTTCCACAGCCCGTATTTCCGGTGAACAGGATACTTCCTTTCTCATTTTTGAAGTTTTCCACATATTCCTTACATTCCCTGATCACCCTGGACATATAGTCGTAGACGGTCATCCCTGTCTTTTCGTCCACATGATTTCTGTCATAGTATGCCATGGAAAGTGTGTCGAAATTCTCCCGTTCCAGAACTTCGCGGATATTCGACTGGTCATACAGGATCTCGATCTCCATGTGCTTGAAGCAGTGGCATTTTTTTCCGTCCGCGTATCCCGTATCCTTACAGTCCGGGCAGGCATACTGGAGTTCCAGGTAGTTTGCTGGGTATCCATTCTGTTTTAAGTAGATTGCTTTCTGCTCTTTTAAAAATTCCGCGTCTTTTTTCAACTGATCCGCCGCCGCGCGGTCACCGGCGAGGATCTTTCTCGCCGCCTGAGCCATAGTCGCCGCGATCTCATCGGACAGTGCCTCTACCTGTGGGACTTTCTCGTACACTTCCGCGATCCGCTTATCCTGCTCGCGCTTGTCCTGAAACTGTCTCTGATTGTAGACACGCATGATCGCGTCGTACTGGGAATTACTGAGTGCCATCCGCACTGCCTCCTTTTATCCTGCATTTTTTACGAGGTTCCATTCAGAGAACTTATTCCCCCGTACACAATAACTCTTACGGTCCATGCATCAAGGTGCGGACCGGCTGGCCGTTATTTTCTGTTCTTTATGTCTTCCCAGACATAATCATCGTAATTGTAGGACCGCTGTTCAAAGTTGTTGAACCGGTTCGTCGATGTGTTCCGGGTCTGTCTCGATGCCGTGCCGGATTTCTTCGCCTGTTTCTCCTGACGGCGTTTATCTAAGGTCTCAACGTCCTGTAAGGTCCGCACGCCGTTTTCCTTCCAGCCTGTGAGGATCTTGTCGGCATATGGGAAGCTCGCCGCTCCCGTGGCTGTGAGCGTCCTGTTGCATGCCTCCGTGACGATCGCAGCGTCGAAGCCGAACTCCTTGAACCAGCGGCGCATAAACTCCTGCTCCGCAGTTCCGGCGTTCCGGCCCATGATGCCGAAGGCTTTCATGACAGCGGAGGTGTCTTTTGAGTATCTCGTGGAGTGCTCTCTCGCCTCGTCGCGGGTATGGATCCCGGCCTGATACCAGTTCAGCGCCACTTTTTCTATGTAACGGATGCTGGTGTGGCCGCCCTCAGCGCAGTATTCCGCCAGGTATTCCAGAAGCTCGCAGGACATGTGGAGAACGTCATAGAAATAGGCGAATTTCTCGCACTCGATGGCGCTGAACGTCTTTCCGAGGTACTGTTGGACCGCGTAGAGGAGAGCAGAGAATTCTTCATCTGCCGACAGACGCTTCATGCGGTCGTAGCTGTTGCCAGCGTCCGGGATATCCGGGGTTCCGGATTGCTGCTTCGCCATGCCGCGGTTGCTGCTCTGCGGCTGTTTTCCGTTGTCCTCCATAGTCTCTTCCGGCATTCTTCCCTCCACATCAGTATCCCCGTAATTTCTCCGTGATTCCGGTGCCATGTATCCGGTATCTGTCATGTTTTCTCTCGTAACCGCAGATTCACTCACCACCGGTTCCTCTTTCTCCGGTGCAAGCACACCGGCGCGCTCCCAGTATGCCAGGGCACGGCGGACATCTGCCTCTGTGTGGTTCAAAGCGTCCGCGATATCCGGGATCTCCACGCTTTCCCCGGCGTGGCGCAGAAGATATAAGTACACCTTTACATATTCTCCGCTGGCTGTCCCCATGTATTCGTCAATAAATGTATTGGAAACGGCGGTCACTGCCGCATTTATGTTGTTTTTGTAGCCTAAACCCATTCTTTTTTCACCCTTTATGTTCACGTTCCATTTCAAATCTGCCTGATATATCCGCCTTCTGCCCTATCGGTCGTTCTCTCCATCGGCCACTTACGTCTCACATTTTCAGTTTTCCGGGCAGCACCGCACTTTCCGGCACACTCGTTATCTCTTCTCATCTTGAAATATCATAACATACCCCCACAAAAAATGAAATAGCCGGAATTATCCACTGCGCTGATTGTGGATAATGTGGATAACGTGGATAAATGCGTTACATAATTATCAATGAAACTCGAAAAATTCCCGTTTTTCCTTATTTTTCCCTACTTTCCGGCATTTTCAAATTTACAGTTATGTAAATCAAAAAATCCACAGGGTATTCAACAGGATTCTGTTGAAAACTCTGTGGATAATGTGGATAACTTACTGTCCAAGGAGCTTTTCGCCCACTTTTACAATATCTCCGGCCCCCATAGTTATCAACAGGTCGCCGTTGACACAATTTTCAAGAAGAAATGTCTCGATCGCATCGAAACTCGGGAAATAGTGGGTATCCGTCCCCAGCGCAGCGATCTTTTCCGCCAATGTCCCGGAGCTGATTCCCAGATTATCCGTCTCCCGGGCTGCATAGATGTCCGCGAGAACCACATGGTCCGCTGTGGATAACGCCTTCGCAAAGTCCTCCATCAGCGCCTTGGTTCTCGTATATGTATGCGGCTGGAAGACGCACCAGATCTCACGGTGTGGGTAATTTTTCGCCGCTGCCAGAGTTGCCGCGATCTCCTGCGGATGATGCGCGTAATCATCGATGATGGTCACACCGCCGATCTCGCCCTTTTTCTCGAATCTGCGGTGAGTACCTGTAAATCTAAGAAGTCCGTTCTTGATTCCTTCTCCGCGGATTCCCAGCTCATGAGCCGCCGCGATGGCCGCCAGGGAATTGTATACATTGTGGATTCCCGGAACGCCCAGTGTAATTGTATCAATTGCTTTTCCGTCTTCTAAAAGTGTGTATGTCGCGCAGGCGTTCTCGTTGAATGTCACGTCCGCGGCACTGTAGTGGCTCTTTGCCGGATCACTTCCGACGGTGATCACCTTGATCGGAAGTCCGTCGCAGATCTCCTTATAGTCGTGGATATCGCTGTTGATGATCAGGATGCCGTTTTCCGGAAGAAGCTCCGCAAATTTGCGGAAAGAATGGCGGATATCTTCGATGTCTTTGAAGAAATCGAGGTGATCTGCTTCTATATTTAATATGATCTCCATGTTCGGGAAGAAGGACAGGAAGCTGTTTGTATACTCACAGGCCTCTGTCACGAAGAGCTCCGGACCGCCGACACGGATGTTGCCGCCGATAGAGTCCAGCATTCCGCCGACAGAGATCGTCGGGTTCTTCTTCTCGTCCATAAGGATCTCCGTCAGCATGGAGGTCGTCGTTGTCTTTCCGTGGGTACCGGATACAGCGATGGATTTCTCATAGTTTTTCATGAGCTGTCCGAGAAGCTCTGCTCTGGAAAGGATCGGCAGATTCTTCGCCGCTGCCGCCGCGTACTCCGGGTTATCCGGGTGGACTGCCGCTGTATATACAACAGCGTCGATATCGTCAGTAATGTTCTCCGCCCGCTGCCCGTAGACGACCTTTGCGCCGTGGGCGGTGAGCTTGTCGGTGAGCTCGGACTCATGGGCATCGGAGCCGCTTACTGTGAATCCTCTCTCCAGCAGGATCTCAGCCAGTCCGCTCATGCTGATTCCGCCGATTCCGATAAAGTGAATGTGTTCTGGTTTATTAAAATCGATATGATACATCGTTGTCTCCTTTCGGATGTTTGATCTCTATTTTAAATGTTTTACACTGTATACATTTAAGCACGTATAAAATATGTGTTTAAATATACACAGTCTTTTACACATGATATCACAAAAATTAAAGAAAATCTATCCTCGAGGAAAAATTAACATGAGGCGAAATTCACGCAGATCTTTTCTTTTCTGTGCAGCACTTTCTATATAAAGCATCTTTGGCACGTTAGTGCCTTTTTATGGAACAGGGAATTTCTCGAAATTTCCTGTTCCATAAAAAATCCCGCATCTACTGGATTTTTCATCCAACAGATACGGGATCACTAATTTTACGCTGCAGCTTTTCCAAAAATCACATGCTGATACCGGATCAGAACGGATAACAGGATCTGACCAAGAAGGCCGATAGCCAGGATCTCTCCGATTCCGACTGTGATCGTGGAAAACCAGATCATGTCCTCAGAACCGTATGCGAAGCGGAGCACCCACGGAACAATGATCATGTTCGCGAGGATCGGCGGAACGGATACCAGATAACGGTTTTTCCGGAGCAGGTAGGAACCTACCGCACCGATCAGGGTCGCAATACTTCCAAAGATCACATCGAGAGCCGCCGCGCCGCCAAGGAAGTTGGCAAGCAGGCATCCGATAAAGAGTCCCGGAATTGCCGCCGGGGTAAAGTACGGAAGTACGCAGAGAAGCTCAGAGATCCGAAACTGGATCGGTCCAAAGCTGATCGGCAGGAACACCATCGTCAGCACCACATAGATCGCCGCGATAGCCGCCCCGTATACAAGTGTCAGTACCGGGCTGTTTGTTGCGTTGTTTTTCATATTCAGTTTCTCCTTTAGTTTTGTTTTACGAGTGGAAGGTCACGAACACTCGATTCATTTTCGCGCAGCAATGAGTCAGCCGGACATGCTCGCATGTACATCTGACGAATGCCGCGGAAGGCATATACTGCAAGTATATGACCTTACGCCGGGAATCGGCGAAAGCCCTTTAAGACCTTGGTTTTTGCGGGCTTAGCAACGTTTGAAAGTATATCACTGCCTTTCTAAGATTTCAAGTTAAAAATTCAATTTTTCCAGAAGATAAATGGGTACGGTCTCTATTTTTCCTTCCTGCCCCCCTAACGTATCACCTTTCAAATACAATAAACAATCAGCTTTTCCCGATTCCAATACTTTTTTTGCCGTATTTCCAATGTGTTTTCCAGTTTTCACTTCTATTGCATATCTCCGGGAGGACTTCAGACCTTGTACCACAAAATCTACTTCTCCACCCTTAAAAGTCGCAAATGCTGGCATTTCAAAGGCAATTTCTTCTGGAAAATCCTGCCGCTTCTTCAAATTAATATATACAAAGTTTTCACTCAGCATGCCTGCAATTTCTGTTTGTGCAGCCCCAACTCGCGCCATATAATAACTTGCTAATCCCAGATCCATAAAATAACATCTGCATCCTGGTTTAAAATTTAGAATGTCCATTTCTATAATTTTCCCACAAAATCCAATTACGCCGCAAAAACGTAACCAACTAATTGCCCGGTTGCAGACTGCCTTGCTAATATTGCTGGAATAGTCTCTTGTTACCAATTTTTGAAGTTCTTCACTGATACTATCTTCTTCAAGTCCCTTTTTTTCTCTGCCAAGTATCCTGCAAATTGAAAGAAAAATATCCGTAAATACCTGAGTGTCAAGAACATCTGTAAAATAACGAATTGATTCATTCATAAAGGTATCAATGATTCTAATCAATTCACTCCGTGCTCGCTCTATACTTTTTGAATTTAAGTATTCACGAACAACAGATGGATAACCACCAATTTGACAATATATATCATACCATGATTTTAATTCTGCCCCTGTCACTGAATCCAGTTTTTTTCCAAGCAGCTTATATTTTTCAAATAGATCCGTATCTGCTGCTTCCAGAAATTCTTCATATGATAAGGTATAGATTTGAATACTTGTAACATCCCCACTTGAATACCGAAATTCCGGTTCATAGATTCTTCCAAGATAGCTGCCTGTAACAATAAAGCGGCACCGAAACTGTCGTGTGAATTCACGAATTCGGTTATAAATTTCTGCTGACTCTTGAATTTCATCTATGATAATAACGGTGTCCTCTGTGTCTGAAAAATTTTCATCAAACAGACGAAATGCATCATGTAGCGGAGCTTGAGGGCGCGGTCCTTCTCCCGGCCGCCAATTGCATGCTTTTTGGTAGCAGGAAATGAACTGTTCTCCGCTCAGTTCAAATAAGTTTATATACACTTTATGACTAAAATTTTCATCTGCAAATTTGTTAATGATATACGTCTTTCCTACCTGCCTCGCACCATTAACCTCTAGTGTCGTATGACAATTGTCATTTTTCCATTTGAGTAATGTCTGGTAAACATGCCTTTTTATATCCATACGTTCACTTCCTATTTTGATTTTATTGGTTTTTTCCTTCTTCTTTCATATTTAGATACCATTTTTCTTCTTCCTCCCATAGCCAAACCACCTAACATTAAAACCGGAACATAGCACCATTTCATAATAGCTTCACATTCCGGTTTTCTTTTCTAAGTTTAAAAATTTTCCTGTTGTATCTAAAATACCATCGGAGATTCTACGGACCGCTTGGGGATTTTTAAGATTTGTAAAAATATAATACTCGATGTCCAACAGATCATGCTCTGCTGATCCCGCGAATATTACTTTAGCCACGTTTTTCCCTTGCTTTTTCTAATTTTTCCCTCACTTCGCTGATTGTACTTGTTCTGCCATCCTGTATATCTTTAAATCCTTCGCCAATCAGACGATAAAATTCCAATCTTTCTTTATTAGACAGTTCAACCGCTTTCTGCGCATTCGCCATTGCCATACAATCACTTCTTTTCATTTCTTAATATCAGAGTATCATAATTTTTAACATCTAACAATCCCTTTGAACCATATCCCCTCGATTTCTTTTGTACTCTATATCGTTCCTCCTGTTAAAATTATTATACCCTATCGAGTACCAATTGTAAATATTTTTTCGAACGTATGTTCTTTTTTGTAGGGCATATATCCCACTCTCTAAGTACTTCTTATCTTCTTATCAATACAATAAAATCCTCCACTTAGTCTCTCTAACAAGCGAAAGATTTTATTTTTAGCATATTACATAATTCCTCTTTTTCTGGCTTCTCGCTTAAGTTCTGTCCAACCATCTCTAAAATCTAACGATTTCAAACACTTTAATATTTCTTCATTGCTCAACTTACTTAGGTAATTTTCTCTTATCTCTTTCTTCTTTTCCTCAAGTTTCGGCTTTAATATTTCTTCTCTTTTATACTGTCCATAAGATTGTTTTCGCTGGCGAAGATCCACTTTAGTCTGACTCATGTCATTTCCCTTTGAGCGATTACAATGTTTACATAAGCACTGTAAATTTTGCGGTTGATTTCCTCCACCTCTGCTTTGCGGAAGAATATGATCAATATCGATATCACCTTTTCGAAACTTTTTATGGCAATGGACACATTCATACCAGCCATAATTAGATAAATTTGTGTTTAAACCTGTCTTCCGATAATTTGTCAATGAAGCATCTTCTTTATTTTTCTTTAGACCATCAAATAAACCCAATTTACTCTCCCTTTCCGTTTTTGACGATAGATTTATCTTTATAAAAGTCCCTCATCAAACTCTTTAGCCAATGCCCATCCAAGTGCTTCAGTCACTGCTGCCGCTGTCGCACCATTAATTACATTACCAATTCCTGGCCACCAACCAATTGCTATTTGAGAAATTGTTCGTCCCACTTGCGAGGCAAGTGCCGATCCCATCGCTGCTTTTGCTGAACTTTCCGTTAACGATTTTCCAAATACTTTACCAAGTGAAATAGTCATCGTTAATTGAATTGTTGCTAAAGGAACTGAATCACTTCCTGGAATTTGGGCTAATCCCCCTCCAACAGCTGCTGCTGATGCACTTGCCACATTTATAATTTTCTTGCAGTCTTTTTTTTGCTTTTCCGTCATAATATCCTCCCTAATCGTCTAATTTTAACGATTTATAGTTATTTTTGTCGTAATTATTATACTATAATCATAACTATTTTACAACGATAAATCCCACTATAATTATGACAATCACAAGCAACAAGGGAGTATTTCATCATGTTTGACGTTCTTCAGAGAATCACCGATTTGCGTTTAGCCAGAAACTGGTCTGAATATCAGTTATCAGTCCGTTCAGGTCTTCCGCAATCTACTATTTCTTCCTGGTACCGTAAAAAAATGCTGCCTACTATTCCATCTTTACAAAGAATTTGTGATGCTTTTGACTTGTCTCTTGCGCAATTTTTTGCTGTAGAGAACTGCACCGAGCTTACTGATGATCAGCTGTCCTTAATCAAACAGTGGGAGTTATTAACTGCTGAGCAAAAGCAGGCTATCTTAAATCTGATTCATTCTATTATCTTTCAATAATTTTGTTTTACTATCTTCATATATTCCCAATTGACATTTCCCTACTAATCTGCTATGCTAAACAGCGTTGGTTAGTTATGGCTAATTGAAGGGGGTTTTACTTTGACATATCTATGGATCAATCCGGTATCAGAGAGGATGATCTCGGCGGCGGCACTTGAAAAGCTGCTTAAGAAGCATGACCTGACGCGAGTGGTCTGTCGGGAAAGCTGGGGCGAGATCGTGCTTCGGAAGTATCGGGAGCTTTTGGAACATGCAGATGGAACTTTTGCGGACGCGAGATGTCCGGCAGCGGTATCTCTGGTACATTCCCTGCAGCCGGGGATCAGGATCGCGGATATTGAGCCGATCCTGATCCACTGCGCAAGAGAACTGGCAGAACGTCCGGATCTTGCGGACGGTGAAAAAATCATCACAACGCCATGCCGGATCTTAGCCGACATGGGAAATAAGTTGGAATTAAAAGACACACATTTCGTACCATGGAACCGCTTTCTCGCTACACTTGGCGAGCCAATGGAACCTGCGCCGGACGCAAGCCCGATCCCGCCTGGATTCTTTAAGGACCTGCCGTTTCCAGTGGTCAGTAAATCCGGCCGTCCGGCGATCGAATCCTATGTGACCGGCAATGACTGGAAAAACGCAAAACTGATTGAGCTTTTGTACTGTGTTCAGGGCTGCCACAGAGGAGATGGAGTGCAATGAATCAGAAATTTAAAAAATATTTCCCACCGCTCATCGGTATCCTGGCGGTCTTCGCCGTCTGGTATATCGTCTGCCGCGCGGGCATCTTAAGTTCCTATGTGCTCCCATCCCCGGGGCGGGTCTTCCAGAGCTTCTGCAAAATGCTGCAAAGCGGTGAACTCTTCCGTGACTTAAGGATCAGCTTCCTGCGCGTCGGAAAAGGCTTTGTAATCGCCTTTATCCTGGCATTTGCCTTCGGCATGCTGCGGGCGATGATTCCGGCCTCCGCAGGTTACTATGAATACCTGGTGCAGTTCTTCAAGAACGTACCGCCGCTCAGCATGATCCCGCTACTTATTTTATGGTGCGGAATCGGCGAAACTACAAAGACGGTCATCATCGTTCTGGCCTCCTTTTTCCCGATGTATTTAAACATCGTCAAGGGATTTACGGGCTGTGACCAGAAGCTTCTGGAGGTTGGAACCATGTTTGGCTACACAGAACGCCAAAAATTTTTCCGCATCATGCTGCCCTACGCCATGGCGGACATTCTCGTAGGAATGCGCATCGGTCTGGGCTACAGCTGGCGCGCTATCATCGGTGCGGAGATGGTCGCAGCGTCCACCGGTCTGGGGCACATGATCCTGTTTGCCCAGCAGATGTCCCGGACCGACAAGGTCATCGTCGGCATCTTCGCCATCGGCATCGCAGGTTATCTGACAGACCGGATCTTCGGTCTTCTCATCAGCATCTTTCTGAAAGGAGCCGGTGAAAATGGCTGGAATTAGATTAAAAGACATTCATAAAACATATCAGGTTGACGGCCGGATGTTTCCTGTCTTAAACGGCGTCGATCTCGAGATCCCGGAAGGAAAGATCACCGTGATCTTAGGTCAGAGCGGCTGCGGAAAAACGACTCTGCTGCGGCTCACCGGCGGTCTGGAATCCGCCGACAGCGGTGAGGTTCTCTGGGGCGGCGCCCACAAGACCGCCTTTGTGTTCCAGGAACCGCGGCTCATGCCATGGCTCAATGTCTGGAACAATATTATTTTCGGTTTGAAGAAAAATCAGGTCGATCAGGAGAAGATTCAGGACATCGTCTCCACGGTGAACCTGTCCGGCTTTGAAAAGGCATACCCATCACAGCTTTCCGGCGGCATGCAACAGCGCGCGGCCATCGCCAGGGCACTGGCCTACGAGCCAACCTTTATCCTGATGGATGAGCCATTCGCGGCTCTCGACTATTTCACGAGGGAACAGATGCAGAGGGAACTTCTCCGCGTTCAGCAGAAGGAACGTTCCAGCATCATGTTCGTGACCCACAGCATCGATGAAGCACTGATCCTCGGTGACCAGATCGTGATGATTGAAAAGGGGCTTGTGAAGCATGTTTATCCGGTGAAGACGCCATCCGGGGAAAGAAATCTGCTGAATGAGGAGTTTATTGCACTCAAGAGGGATATCATTGAGAATCTGAATTTTATAAATTAAATATATTTTATGTGTAATTCAAGATATTCTGATTTTTATGATATTATTCTTACGCTATTTCCAGCAGATATTACATTCAAAGCATAAACATAATGTTATGAGCTGTCCCAAAAAAAATTTTATTAGCTGGTTTCCTTATTTAAGGGATTCCCATCATTTTATTAAGTTCGGATATCTGCCTATTAACTTAGGCGTATCATACACTTATTTTTTCAACTTACATGAGGAGGACAAAACAAAATGAAAAAACTGATCGCATTAGGACTCGCGGCATGCATGACATTTTCCCTTGCAGGCTGCTCCGGATCTGCAGGCAAAGAGACTGCGGCTGCTTCTGCTGCCGAGACAACCGCTGAGACTTCCGCTGAGGCTGAAACTTCTGCCGAGGCTACAGCTGACGCTGAGACATCCATCGATAAACTCACAGTTACCTATGTAACATCTCCGTTAAATGTACCGACCATCATCGAAAAGGACCAGGGAATCTTCGAAAAAGAGCTCGGCGTTCCGGTTGAGTACGCAGAGCTTACTTCCGGCGCTGACCAGACACAGGCTCTGGCTTCCGGCGACGTTCAGGTTCTCTACGCAGTAGGTGCAACATCCGTGATCCTGTCCGCTGCAAACGGTGCTGACATCAAGGTATTAAACATGTACAGCCGTTCCCCGAAGGCATTCTGCATGTACTCCAAGGATGAGACTCTGACAACTCCGGAGAGTTTAAAAGGCAAGACGATTGCAGGACCAACCGGTACCAACCTTCATGAACTCCTTGTCTCCTACCTTGCTCAGGCAGGCATGACTCTTGACGATGTAAACTATGTAAACATGACCATCCCGGACGCAAAGGCAGGTCTTGATGGCGGCAGCGTTGACGTTGCCCTGCTCGCAGGCGCAACTGCTTACAACGCAGAACAGCAGGGCTACCACCTCGTTGCAGACGGCGACGGCCTGATCAGCGCACTCATCGCAGTTGCAACAACCCAGAAGTTCTACGACGAGCATCCGGATGTCATTGAAAAGTTAAATGCTGCACAGGACGAGATTGCATCCTACATGGCTGATAACCAGGAGGCAACCATGGAGACTGTTGCCGCAACACTTGACCTTGATGTTGACGCGGTAAAGGAAATGTACGGTTTCTATGACTTCTCCACAGAAATCACTGACGCTGACAAAGAAGGTTTCCAGAAGACAGCCGATTTCATGTATGAATCCGGCATGATTGAGAATGAGCTTGATGTAAATACACTGTTCATTCAGTAATTTCGATACTCAGAAACTTTTCGCACTGACATTTTTCGGTGGAGCAAAAGAGATCCAACGCATTCTATGCCTGGATCTCTTTTTTATTTCAAATTGCGTTTTGAGTTATTACATAATCATCTCTATTATTTATTGAGGCTGCAAGCAACCCTGTCAGCATATATCCGAAATCAATAAATTCTCTTTCTCACAGAAATACTTTCTATTCCTGCGATTTTACGGTATACTAATCCATGTGCGCATTCTGCCATGCCCGTCGGATACCCCAATTTTCCGAACCGTGGCACAGAATTTACGGATGCTGCACTGCAAAAGCCTGTCACGAAGCCCATTCTCAATGGTTTTTCACTTGTAATTTTATCTTTAGAAAGGACACGTACATGACAAATTCCCACCCCATCACAAGACTCCAGAAATTCCGCCTTCTGTCCCTGATCCCACTCTATTTCATGATCGTGGGACTGTTTTTACAGCCCATCACGGAAATCCTTCCGGGACTCTGGACATTGATCAAGGAGCCGGACTTCCTGATCACGGACTACTTCCTGGTCGGCGGCATCGGAACTTCCTTTATCAACGCCGGACTGCTGATGCTTTTATGTATCTGGACCATCTATTTCCTTGATATGGAGATGGACGGACATACGATCACATCCAGCTGCCTGATGTTCGGCTTCTCCCTGTTCGGAAAGAACCTCTTAAATATCTGGGCGATCCTGTTTGGTGTGTACCTCTACTCCCACTACCATAAAACACACCTGTCCCGTTACGTTTACATCGGTTTTTACGGCACCAGCCTGTCCCCGATCATCACGCAGATCATGTACATTTCGCATCTTCCTTATGCGATCCGCCTCATCACAAGTCTCGCGGTGGGACTCATGATCGGCTTCGTACTGCCACCGCTGTCCACGCATGTTCACTACGCCCACAAAGGTTACTCTCTCTACAATGTCGGATTTTCCGCCGGAATCATCGCCACCGTCGTGGTCTCCGTGCTGAAGTCCTTCGGCATCAGCACTGAGTCCCGCCTGATCTGGTCCGAGGGCAATAACCAGCTGCTGTTTGCGATCCTCTGCGGGCTGTTTGCCGCCATGATCATTGCGGCATTCCTCTTCGGCGGAAAGGAAGTCGGTGAATCCTACAGAAAGATCTTATCCTGCTCCGGAATCGGCGGAACCGATTATCTCCGGGATAACGGGGGCGCAGCAACGATCCTCAATATGGCAGTCAACGGTTTATTTGCAACGGTCTTTATTCTCGGCGTCGGCGGCGAGTTAAACGGACCGACTATCGGCGGAATCTTCACGATCGTAGGATTTTCCGCCACTGGAAAACATATCCGGAACATCGCCCCGATCATGTTTGGCGTCCTCTTCGCGAGCTTCACAAAACGCTGGACCATTAACTCCCCGTCACCGATGCTGGCACTTTTATTCTCAACGACACTGGCGCCGATTGCGGGGGAATTCGGAGTTCTCATGGGACTTCTCGCCGGATTCCTGCACTCTTCCGTCGCCCTGAATGTCGGAATTGTGTATGGAGGCATGAATTTATATAATAATGGATTTGCAGGTGGAATTGTGGCGATTTTCATGGTTCCGGTGATCCATTCCATCCGCGACCGGAGAGCGCGGGCGAAGGGAGAGATTTCGCTGTAATGCATGCGGTATCTACCCTCTGCTTTTCAATACACTGCCCCAGTTAAAAAGACCATCTTTTGAGATTACTTCAGTGGATTTTTCATGATTATAAAATAATAGATTTCTACAGATTTTTAGGAGTTTTTAAGATATGGGCAATTCAAGTGTATCTAAAAAAGGAAATATGAATGATAAAAAAGAATATCCTACTGCCGCAAAGCTGCTTTCCTGGCTCCCAGCGATCTTCGTCGCAGCCGCCATCTGCTGGTTCTCCGCCCAGCCGGCGGCGGAGTCCACGGAGATGAGCGACACCGTAAGCCGCTTAATTCTTTTACTCGGCACAAAGCTCGGCTTTTTCCACGGAAATCCGGCGCAGTACGCCGACCTCATCGAACTTATGAGCTTCCCCGTCCGAAAAGCCGCTCATATGACTGAATATCTGGTATTTTACTGCACCGTCCGTTTTGGACTGCACTTTACGTATCGGACCTCCAACGTGAAACGCCGTCTTCTCACCGCTCTCGCCATCGTCTTCCTCTACGCCTGCACCGACGAATTCCACCAGCTCTTCGTCCCTGGCCGTGCAGGGCGGTTTACGGACGTGCTGATCGACTGCTTTGGCGTCACAGTCGTGACACTGGTCTGCCTGATGAGACAGCAGTCCCGCAAACACTACCAGAACGCATAAACCGGCTCTCATTATGATTATGGTATTGTCCGCACAGGTATTGACCGATAATATCAGTACCTGCCGCTGACAGCTTCTTCCGAATGCATGACTGCAAAAATCCCTGAATACGCACATCACATTGATCTGCATACTCAGGGATTTTTTATTTTCATATTATGTACTTTTCTCGTCCGCCTGCACTCTTACAGCATCGGCACCACCACATTCCCCCAGAACCAGCTCACCGGCATGACGAGCACCATCGCGGGGATCATATCGGCGACCGGGAAGTTGTGGATCTTTGCGATGCGGAAACCTGTGGCCAGAAGAAGGAAACCGCCGCAGGCCTTGAAGTCCGCGATCATATCCGGTGTGGTAAGCGGAAAGATGAACTTCGCCGCAGCGAAGATCGCGAGAAAGATCACGCACTGTGGGATCGCAACAGCCGCAACCACCATTCCCAGGGTTCCTCCAAAGATCATCGCGGTAAAGAAGTCCAGAATGGACTTGGAGATCAGGATCGTGTGGTCACCGCTCATTCCGGAGTCCAGGGAACCATAGATTCCCGTTCCGCTGGCACAGAACAGCACGATGATCGTCACGAGCATCGTCATATACTCTTCTCTGGACATGGACGCATTCTTATTCGGGAAGATCTTTCCGACCGGCTTCTCCATGCACGCCGCGCCGCTGTTGATGATCCCGCCGAGATTCACCGCCAGCCCAAACGCGGTCCCAATGATCACCGCAAAGATAACGGCGGGCATATTTTTCATAAGGCCGATGGAGCTCACGCCCATTCCCATGGAGCAGACGCCGAAGATCTTCGTGGGCTCTGAATTGATCCTTGTGGGCAGCTTATGCCCAAATAAAGCCCCGACCACACCGCCGCTGGCGACGGACAGGGCATTGATGATAATTCCTACTGGCATACACCTTTCTCCTTTTCAAAAAGGAACGTGCCTTGGCACATTCGTGCGTCTCGCGCGGTTGCTTGCGACAACCTACATCTTTGCGCAAGTAACACAAACAACTGCGGTGCAAAGGAGTCCCTGCACCGCAGAATTGACAGTTCGTTATTTAATTTTAGCACAAAGTACGGTACAACGCAAACACTTTACCTCGCAAAAGTGCATGTGAAGTGCATGTTCCCAATTACCATTTTGACAACATTCTTCTCATTTAAGTCGAACGACCGTGAAACTTGGCGCGTGATTCTGGTCAGCGAAGCTGACTTATTCCTATCAAAATCACTGCGCATCCTCGCGGAGCGTTTCCCAGCCGCTTCTTAGATCCCATGCACCGCGTCACACATGGACTTCACATACTCTTTCACATACGGAACCGCATCTTTTCCATACGTTCCGCAGAGCTTCACAATCGCGGAACCAACGATAGCACCGTCGGAAAGTCCTGCCATCTTCTTTGCCTGCTCCGGTGTAGAGATACCGAAACCAACTGCACACGGGATGTCCTTCGCTTTCTTCACAAGTTCCACCATCGCGCCGATATCCGTTGTGATCTCGCTTCTCGTTCCGGTAACGCCGAGCGAAGATACGCAGTATACAAAGCCGGATGCCTCTTTCGCGATCATGCTGATTCTCTCATGGGAGGTCGGGGCAATGAGGGAGATCATGTCCATGTTATACTTCTTGCACACAACATCGAACTCCTCTTTCTCCTCATACGGAACATCCGGTAAGATGATTCCGTCCATGCCGAGCTCAGACGCCTTCTTAATAAAGCGCTCTGTTCCGTAGGAGAACACAACGTTCGCGTAGGTCATGAAAACCATCGGAATTTGTGTGTTTTTCCGGATTTTTTCAACCATTGCAAAAATTTTGTCGGTGGTCACGCCGCCGAACAGGGCGCGGATATTTGCCGCCTGGATCACCGGTCCCTCTGCCGTCGGATCGGAGAACGGGATACCAAGCTCGATGAGGTTTGCGCCTGCCTCCTCCATTGCGTATACAAGCTGCTCCGTGACCTCTAAGGACGGGTCACCGCAGGTGATAAACGGGATAAATGCCTTTCCATTTCCGCCTTTGAAGGCGTTTGCGATCTTACTCATGAATATCCTCCCCTCTGTATCTTGCGATTGCTGCACAGTCCTTGTCTCCTCTTCCGGAAACATTGACGACAATGATCTTATCCTTTCCCATCGTCGGTGCGAGCTTCATTGCGTATGCGATGGCATGGGCGCTCTCGATCGCCGGGATGATTCCCTCGATTCTGGAGAGATACTCGAACGCATCGACTGCCTCGTCGTCAGTGATCGCCACATACTGGGCCCGTCCGGTATCGTAAAGATTTGCGTGTTCCGGTCCGATTCCCGGATAGTCAAGACCTGCGGAGATGGAATATACCGGGGCGATCTGGCCGTATTCATCCTGGCAGAAATAGGACTTCATTCCGTGGAAGATTCCGAGACGTCCTGTCGCAATGGTCGCCGCTGTCTCTGCCGTGTTCACACCGCGTCCTGCTGCCTCACAGCCGATGAGCTGAACGTCTTTATCTTCAATAAAGTTGTAGAATGCGCCGATGGCATTGGATCCGCCGCCAACACAGGCAAGAACTGCATCCGGAAGACGTCCCTCTTTCTCTAACATCTGCTCCTTGATCTCCTTGGAGATAACCGCCTGGAAGTCACGGACGATAGTCGGGAACGGATGTGGTCCCATACAGGAGCCGAGAACATAGTGGGTGTCCTCGATCCGGTTCGTCCACTCTCTCATTGCCTCCGAAACAGCATCTTTGAGGGTTCCTGTTCCGGTTGTCACCGCATGCACCTTTGCTCCGAGAAGGCGCATTTTGTAAACATTTAATGCCTGACGTTTTGTGTCCTCCTCGCCCATGTAGATCTCGCATTCCATGCCGAAGAGCGCTGCCGCCGTCGCTGTCGCTACACCGTGCTGGCCTGCGCCCGTCTCAGCGATGACACGAGTCTTTCCCATCTTCTTCGCGAGAAGCACCTGACCGAGCACGTTGTTGATCTTGTGGGCACCGGTATGGTTTAAGTCCTCTCTCTTTAAATAGATCTTCGCTCCGCCGAGATCCTTTGTCATGTGCTCCGCGTAGTAGAGCCTTGACGGTCTGCCCGCGTATTCATTTAAAAGTGTTGTGAGTTCTTTCTGGAATTCCGGGTCATTTTTGTAGTGGTTGTATGCCTCTTCGAGTTCCAGTACTGCGTTCATAAGCGTCTCAGGAATGTACTGACCGCCATGCGCGCCAAATCTGCCTTTTGACATATATTTTTCCTCCTCGTGTAAACTGGTTTATTGTCTGTAACTGTCCATACCCATATTTCCGGAGTGATTTTTCAAATCTCCGCCAGACAGTTATCGAAATCGTGATTTTGTAGCAGCGGAAATGTTACTTAACCGTTACCATATTTTCTATTTTTGCAGACCACAGGTTTAAAAAAATCATGGCTGCCGACTGACCTTTATCTGCTGTAAAACTCTCTTACCAGCGGATAAATGTTCTTATATTTCTGATAGATTCTGTGGTATTTCTCCGAGACTTCCAGATCCGGCTCCACCGTATCACAGTGTCCCTGACTCTCCAGTGTCTCGATAAAGGACTTGTAATCCGGGATCACGCCCTCCGCCAGGAACACCGCCGAGGCGATGGCCAGTGCCGGTAAAAGGTCCGGATCCTTGTATACAAAGATCTTCTGTCCCATGACATTGCTTAAGATCTGGCACCATCGCCGCTCCCTCGCTCCACCGCCGATCAGTGTGATCTTTGACGCCGGATGGTCGAACAGTTCCAGACCCTGACGGATGGAAAATGCCACGCCCTCGAGGACACTCTGTGCCATATCCGCCGCCGTGGTCTCCTGGGAGAGACCTAAGAAGCTTCCCCGGACGCTGCTGTCCATGATCGGGAACCGCTCACCTGCCACATAGGGCAGGAAGAACAGTCCGTGACTTCCGGGTTCCGCTTTCTCAAGAAGCTCTGAGATATACCCGAAATCCGGTGCCCCGTCGGGATTCCTGGACAGGATCTTCGCGATCAGCTGGTGGACGTTTCCGCCGTTTAGGAACGGGACTACATTGATGAGCAGGTCCTTCTGCATTGCTGCCAGATTAAACCCGCCGCCTTCACTCTCCATCCTTTGGTTGGATACGGCTGCCACCCAGCCGGAGGTTCCGAGGTTGATGTTGTACTCCCCCGGTGCCAGGATGCCGCTGGCAAGTGTCGTTGCCCCGGCATCCCCGGTTCCGGCATAGACCTTTGTTCCTGCCGGATAACCACTCTCCATCGCTCCGGTCTCCGTGATCGTTCCGACGCACTCGTGAGCGTAAAAGAGCTTCGGAAATTTCCTGATATCGATCCCCGCTGCCCCAATGAACTCCTCCGACCAGATCTTCTTGTCCAGATCCATGGCCCCCGCCGTGGAGCAGGCGGTCATGTCTCCGGCGAACACACTGGTAAGTCTACCTATTATATAGTCCTTCGAGCTGATGAGAAAACATGCGGTCTTCTCATAAATCTCCGGCTCATTTTCTTTTAACCACAGGATCTTCGCAAGCGGCATCGATCCGTCAAAGTGGTTTCCCGTAATCTCCGCAATATACGCATCCCCGAGAGGCACCACGTTTCGGCTTGCCGCCTCTCTTATGATCATCCGTGCCTGCTCGTCCGCCCGACCGTCCGAATAGAGGATCGCGTTCCGGAGCGCTTTTCCCTCTGTCCCAACCGAGATCACATCCTGCATCTGTCCGGAGAAGATGATGGCCCCAATCTCTGCCGCCGGTATGATCTCAAGCATTTCTTTCGACAGGCTGCAGAATGCCCCATACCACTCATCCGGATCCTGTTCCTTGAAGTTTCCCGTTTCGATGGTGTGGATCACGGAGCTTCCGGTAAAGACGGGCTCTCCATTTTCGTTCACAACCACTGCCTTGACGGCTGTCGTTCCGATATCAAAGGTTGCTGCTAACATCTATTCCCTCCCCGTTCTGTACCGTTACACAGTACTGGGGATTTTGCCAATCCATCGCATCCTAAATTGGTAAAATCCGCTCTCTCAATGTTATTTTACGGTATTCTCGGTACCAAAAATCCTTACCGTGAACCATGACCCGCGCCGAGTTTTTGGAGCACAACTGCGAGAATGATGATTCCGCCGGTGATAATGTTCTGCATGAAGCTCGGCATCTGAAGGATCGTAAGTCCGTTCGCCAGAACCGCCAGAATGATGGTTCCGACTAAGGTTCCGATCACACAGGGAACACCGCTCTTTGAAACGGTGCATCCGATAAATACCGCCGCGTAGGACTGTAAGAAATATCCCTGCCCCGCTGTGGTATTCGCGGAACCTACACGGGATGCCACGAGAGCGCCTGCAAGACCTGCCATTGCCGCGCTGAGCGCAAAAGCGAGAATTCGGTAACGGAAGATCCGGATGCCTGCCGTCTCTGCCGCCTCTTTGCTTCCACCGATGGCATAAAGCTTTCTTCCGGCTGACATATGATTCATAAACATGTGGAATACGATGTAAAGCATTGCCGCCACGATGGTGATAAACGGGATGCCTGCAATTTTTAAGATCCCTGGAATCGTAAACGCCTTCGGAATCCCGTTAAATACAGTCGTGCCTCCGGTAAGTCCGTAAATCACGCCGTCCAGTACGGTTCCCATGCCAAGTGTTGTAATAAAGGAAAGGATCCCGAACTTTGCTACGATCACTCCGTTCACGCAGCCGACGATCAGACCGGCCACTACCGCTGCCAGAAAGCAGACCGGGATCGGAACGCCCTGAATCGATAAAAGCGCCGCGACTACGCCGCCAAGGCTCACGATATTTCCGATGGAAAGATCGAATTCATTGATGGTCATGACAAATGTCGCTCCTAAAGCGACCATGGCGAGGGGCGCTGCCTGACGCGTTATATTAAGGAAGTTTTTCAGTGTAAAAAACGACGCAGGTCTCAGGAGTCCGAAAATTCCGATGATGACAACCAATGCCGCCACCGTCCCGTAATTCTTTAATGTTGTTCCTTTCATCTGTCGCTTTCCTCTCTCTCCGCCTCATAACAGCACGCCAGCACGTCCGTCGGTTTCAGGTCTTTATTCTCAAATGTCTTTCGTACTTTTCCGTATGCCATGACGGCAACCTCATCGGCAACCTCTAAAAGTTCCGTGAGATCGGATGACACATAAAGGACGGCTTTGCCCTTTTTTGCCTCTTCCTTCAGAAGCCTGTGGATCTCCTGTCGTGTTGCCACATCCACCGCCTGAGTCGGCTCATCACAAAGCCAGATCGACGGCTCCGTAAGGAGTGCCTTCGCGAAAACGACTTTCTGCTGATTTCCGCCAGACAGCTCCTTTGCCGGCTGGCTCACACCAACGCATTTGATCTTTAATGCCTCGATCATGTCCATCGCCTTTTTGTCGGCCGCCCGCTTTTGAAACCAGCCGCTTTTCGTGTAGCGGTCGATGGAGGAAAGCATCATATTCTCCTCAACGGAAAACGCGGGGATCATGGCTTTTCCTCTCCGGTCTTCGCAGATAAAGGCCATTCCCTGTCGGATGGATTCTGACGGAGTCGGACGAGTCATGGTCTTTCCGTCGATCGTGACCTCGCCGCCCGCCAGCTTTCTCGTTCCGTAAATGCATTCCAGAAACTCTGTCCGCCCGCTTCCGCATAGGCCAAACATTCCGGTGATCTGACCGGACTTTACGTTCAGGTCGACGCCGCGGACGATTCCGTCCCCGGAGCGGATCCCCTGGACTTCCAGAGCTGTTTTTCCGATCTTTCCGTCGGCACCTGTTCCCAACAGCTCAGCTCCCTGAGTATCCGTCTTTTCTGCTTCACTGCTCACTGGCTGCTTCACTCCGCCTTTACCAGATATCCTATCTGCCGCTCCGCCCTGAAGCTTCGACTCGGCATCCTTTCCCGTTTCCGCATCTTCAACGCCAGACGCAGCCTCATTCCCGCTCATCAGCCGTACCAGCTCTTTTCTGCTGGTTCCTGCCGTATCCACCGTGGACACCAGCGTTCCGTTTCTCAAGACTGTGACCCGATCTGTCAGCTCCATGATCTCTTCCAGCCTGTGCGTCACATAGAGAACCGAAGTCCCCTTTGCCTTTAAGTTTCTCACAATAGAGAACAGCAGGTTCGTCTCCTTATCGGAGAGTGATGCCGTCGGCTCATCGAGGATCAAAAGCTTACAGTCACTCATCATCGCCCGGACAATCTCCACACATTTTTTCTGTGCCGGGGTCATCATGGATACCGGTCTCTTAAGGTCAAGATGGATTCCAAGCTCCGCCGCTTTCGCCGCGGCTTCCCGTTCCATCTCTTTCCATTGGATCAGCCCGCCTTTTACCGGATAGGGTCTTCCGAGACAGATATTTTCCATTCCCGTAAATGCCGGGATCAGGACGTTGTCCTGAAAGATGATGTTGATCCCAAGATTCCGGCTCTCTTCCGGCCGGATCGCCTCCGGGAGATCTTTTCCGTTCCACAGGATGTTTCCGCCGTCTCTCTTATAGACACCGCCGAGGATCTTGATGAACGTGGACTTTCCGGCTCCGTTCTCACCGATGAGGCCATGGACCTCCCCCTCACCGAGAGAGAAGTCCAGACCTTTTAATGCGTATACACCGTTAAATTTTTTATCTACGCCCTTTACATCCAGCAACATCCTGTTTACCTGCCTTAATTTTTGTTTCTATTCTCCGTTTTATGCCTGTTCAGCGTTTTTAGTATCATGCCCGTTGAAACAGCACTTCTAAAATTTTTCGACATTTTTATCCAGATTCATTTGCTTACTGTGCATTCTCCTGTGTGATCAGCTCCGCCGGTGCGTACATCTCACCTTTTTCGATCTCTTCACCGTCAAAGTACTTCTCCATCTGCTCACAAACGATATCTGCCATTCCTTTAAAATTCTGTTTTACTGTCGCCTTTAAGTTTGTTCCATCCTTGATCATCTCAACAGCCTGCTCGTTTCCGTCAACGCCTGTGACGATGACCTCGTCACGTCCTGCCTCCTGAAGTGCCTTTGCAGCGCCGATGGCCGGTTCATCCCATGCCGCAAATACGGCTGTGATGGAATCCTTGTCCGGATTTGCCGTTAAGAGATTTGCAACGATGTCCTGCGCGTCGTTGATCGGCTGCTCTGCCGGAACGTGCTGCTCTGTGATCAGCTTGATATCCGGATATTCCTTAATAACATCGTCAAATGCCTCGCTGCGCTTTACAACGCCCGGATGCGGTCTGTGGGTCAGGGCGATCACGGTTCCCTTTCCACCCATCAGATCGTCAAATAAGTACCTCACAATGAGCTCGCCCATCTGGTAGTTGTCGCTTGTCGCATTGATCTGCATTCCATCGATAAATCCACTGTCACATCCGAATACCGGGATGTCCGCGTCAAAAGCGTCCTGAAGCTGGTTTGCTACCTGGTTCGGGTCAGCGCTCACAAGGACGATCCCATCGGTTCCGGAAGAAACAACATCCTCGATCCGGCTCGCAAGCTCCGCAAAATCGTTTGCCGTATCGATCACGAATACTTCCGCGCCCTCAGCTTCCAGGTCTTCCTTAATATAGCCTGCCATCTGGTTTGTCGTGACAGATGTGAGATACGGGGTCATAACGGAGATCTTCTTTCCGGCAAGTGCGCCTCCCTCTGTCTTTTCCGCCTCGGTTCCGGTCCCGGAAGCCGCCTCTGTGGCTGCGGCTTCTGTTGGCGCTGCCGTCACTGCCGTCTTCTCATCCGCCTCTGTGGAGCATCCAGTAAGCAAGATTCCTGCAAGAGCTGCGGCTGCAGCAAGGCTCATGATGGTTTTCATTTTTCTCATAATCATTTCCTCCCCGTTTTTGTCGACTGCCTCTTGCGGGAATCAGTAAGGGGTAGAGCAGCATGTTGAAAATAAGTAAAAAAGAATGTGCCTTTGCACATTCTCGCGCCTCGCGCGGTCGCTTGCGACAATCTACATCTTCGCGCGAGTGCGCATCTTTGGCACGTTAGTGCCT
>NZ_WQPW01000154.1:0-48203 GCF_018785465.1 Clostridium sp. MCC328 | reverse complement strand
TCGTTCGACTTGCATGTGTTAGGCACGCCGCCAGCGTTCATCCTGAGCCAGGATCAAACTCTCATGTTAAAGTGTTTGTACCCAGATTCAAAACTTAGCTTGGCTAATTTTTAAACCGTTCTACTGTTTTGTTAGGTTTTGTTCTGAATGTTCTCATTCATGGTCTAAACCAGAGACCATTTTTATAAGAATTTTCAGGGTTTTACATACTGTTCAGTTTTCAAAGAACTGTTTCGTTGCCGTTTCTTGCTCTCAGCGGCAACTCGTTTATTCTATCATACCGTTTCCGGTTTGTCAAGAACTTTTTTAACTTTTTTGAAGAAGTTTTTCTTCATAAGTTAAAGCGCAGAAGGAGGGATTTGAACCCTCGCGCCGCTACTAACGACCTACTCCCTTTCCAGGGGAGCCCCTTCAACCACTTGGGTACTTCTGCATTGGTTGACTCACATCTTGCTTTTTGCAAGATCGATATTCAGTTCTGCACCAGGAACTCATCTCTCTGGCTCCGCAGTACAGTTAGCGGAGAGAGTGGGATTCGAACCCACGCGCCCTTGCGGACAAACGGTTTTCAAGACCGCCTCGTTATGACCACTTCGATATCTCTCCAAAGCGCTCTCTCAAACGTGCTCATTAATAATACCCCACAATACCATTTTTGTCAAGCATTTTTCCAAGTTTTTTTCGTTTTTTTATTCTTTTCCAATTGTATACAAAATATGCTATCCCATGTATTGCAATCATCAACATCTGGTATTCTCATGTCATATATCCAATAAACTCATTTCTCCTTTTGAAAAGAATTTTTTCAGAATTTTTCTAAAAGTCTAAAATTCGTAACTGTTCAGTAGGTCTGCGCACTTGCTGCGCTGACCGTAAGAAAACATAGGCTGGAGGGCAAAAATCCCATCAGCGAAGCTGATCTGGAATGGATTTTTGCGTGTAACTATGAAGGTACTGAATAGGTACTAAAATTCTTTTATCTGTTAAGCCAGAAAGGCGTGATCTCCTTTTCCCGGAAGACCACGCCTTTCTCTGACTGCCACTGGCAGATCCATATCTTCTATTATAGAAAGAATCTATTGTACCCTATGAGCACAAAGAGCCTCCGCGATGATCATATCCTCCGGAGTTGTCACTTTGATGTTTGAATAACTTCCCTCGATAAACTTCACCTTTGTGTCCGTCATCAGTTCCACTACCATTGCATCATCCGTAATACGGCTGCGGTCTGTTCCGGGTGCAAATACCTTCTCGTAGGCGCGGTAGATCAGACCGAAGCGGAATGCCTGAGGTGTCTGGATCTGCCATAAGGTACTGCGGTCCGGCGTGCTTGCAGAAAATCCCTCCGCATCCGCTGCCTTGATCGTATCCTTAACCGGCATCGATGCCACACAGGCAGAAAACTCCCGGACACCATCCACAGCTCTCGCGATGATCTCTCCGTTTACAAGCGGTCTTGCACCATCATGGATCAGAACGATACCGTCCTCTGCGAATCCTACGGCCTTTAAAGCGCAAAGTCCATTCCGGACAGAATCATACCGTTCTTTTCCTCCCGCAACGACCTGTCTCACTCTGGTAAATCCATACTGCTCCACGATATTCCTTTTACAGAATTCCACTTCGTCTGCTCCGGCCACCAGAATAATCTCATCCATCCCTGCCTTCTCAAAGGCCCGCAGGGCATGAACAACCACCGGTTCCCCCTTTAAGAGAAGATACTGCTTTGCCACCTTGCTGTGCATCCGCTTTCCATGTCCTGCTGCCAGCACGATGGCTGCTGTTTTCACCTGTTCCATTACCGCTCTCCCAGTTTTAGGTTCGGCACCGCATTGAGGTCCCAGCCTGCGCGGACTCCGTTGATATACTCATAGTATCCCGCAGCACCGATCATTGCTGCGTTGTCGGTACAGAAGATCGGTGACGGATAGTAGAATTCGATTTCGGCTTTCTCACATGCCGCCTTCATGCCTGCGCGCAGGGCAGAGTTTGACGCAACGCCGCCCGCAATGGCGAGCTTCTTGTAGCCAAACTCCTTTGTTGCCGCAACGGCGCGGCTCACGAGAACATCCACCACCGCGTTCTGGAAGGAAGCGCAGAGATCCGGCACACAGATCGTCTCTCCCTTCATCTCCGCCTGGTTGATATAGTTTAATACAGCGGATTTCATGCCGCTGAAGCTAAAGTCATACTGGGATCCGCCGACTTTTGCCCGCGGAAATTCCATGGCATGAGGATTTCCCTCTTTTGCCGCCTTGTCGACCTTCGGGCCGCCCGGGTAGCCAAGACCTACGGCGCGGGCAACTTTATCGAATGCCTCTCCCGCTGCGTCATCCATCGTGCGTCCGATGATCTCGAACTCACCGTAGTCCTTCACGATCACAAGATGCGTATGTCCGCCGGACACGATCTCACAGACAAACGGCGGTTCCAGATCCGGGTGCTCGATAAAGTTTGCGGATACATGTCCCTCGATATGATGAACCGGCACCAGCGGCTTCTTTGCGGCGTAAGCGATAGCCTTTGCCGCCGCAACGCCCACGAGAAGCGCGCCCACAAGACCAGGTCCGTAGGTCACAGCGATGGCTGTGATCTCATCTAATGTCATGTGTGCTTCGTCTAAGGCAGCCTGAACCACCTGATTTACCTTCTCAATATGTTTCCTTGACGCGATCTCCGGCACAACCCCGCCGTAAAGTGTGTGGAGCGCGATCTGGGATGAGATCACGTTAGAAAGCACCTCACGGCCGTTTTTTACAACAGCGGCCGCTGTCTCATCACAGGAACTCTCGATTGCAAGTATATATACATCTTCTTCAACACTGTGTATCTTCATTTCTTAATCCTCATCAAATCCAAGTTCAGCAGACCAGCCGTCGCGGGCAGTCTTAATTTTCGGGAAGATTTCCCGGATCTCGTTTAAATATTCCTCCGGATGCATTAAGGACGGGCTGTAATGGGTCAGCCACATCTCCCGCGGATTCGCCTCTTTACCGAGCTTTGCCGCCTCCTGGAACATCATATGCTTATTCTCCCGCGCGTTGGCAATTTTTTCCTTCTCACCGTACATGCCCTCGCAGATAAAGAGGTCATTGTCCGCGGCATATTCGGCGATTGCCGGAACCGGGCGCGTGTCAGTCGTGTAGGTAACGGAAATTCCGCGGCGCTTTTCTCCCAGCACCATGTCCGGGGTCAGGATCTTACCCTCGTGCTCGATGGTCTCGCCTTTCTGCAGTCTGCTCCAGAATTTCTGCGGAATCTCCTGGGCTCTCGCCCGTTCCACATCAAATTTGCCGTTTCTCGGGATCGTAATGCGATATCCATAGCAGGTCACGCGGTGGTTTACGCGGAATGCGTCCACCACATAGGGACCCGCCTGAAATTTTTCTCTCGGCTCCGTGAGTTCTTTAAACACAAGCGGGAACGGAAGTTCCGGCGCAATGGTGCGCAGGGCACCAACGACACGTTCCAGACCTTTCGGTCCCACCAGAAGTACCGGCTCCGTGCGCTCCGCGTTTCCCATGGTCAGGAGAAACCCCGGAAGTCCGCTGATATGGTCAGCATGGTAGTGGGTGAAGCAGATCACGTCCACCGGCTTCGGGCTCCATCCCTTTTCTTTCAATGCGATCTGGGTTCCCTCGCCGCAGTCGATCAGCAGATTGCTACCATCGCAGCGCGCCATCATGGACGTTAGCCAGCGGTACGGCAGCGGCTGCATGCCGCCGGTTCCCAGTAAACAGATATCTAACATGTATTTTCCTCTGCATTCTATGATAATAAAAGTTTATATTTATCCAGTCTGCACGTATCATACCATAAAGCGGAGGTCATATGCAAGAGATGGAAGTTGATTCCTGGGCAGGAACCGCAAGAAGTATTACTGTTCACGCCGCGCAAACAGTAACTGATTTTGCCGATGCTTCGCATTCCGAATCGGCAAAATCCATTACCATCACTGTATTGTACGGAATTTTCAGTTCAGAAAATTCCTACCCGTGTACAGTGACCAAGAAGTACAGAACTGCCGACGTCAGCTTCTTCTGAATACCCGGCAATAGAAAACGAGTACAGACAACCGCCCGTACCCGCTTCTAACATTCAAATATGCTCTTGCAGCGCAATCTGGTCTGAACCTGTTTCAGCATAACGGCATTTCTGCCGCATACCGCCTGCGTTTTCAAAGCAGCTCGATCTCATCCTCCACGTCCACCGGAACCCGGAACTCCGCTGTCACTTCGTTGTAGCAATCCTCGCACAGGTCAAAATGGTGGATCTCCCCGTCTTTTTCCGAAAAGAAGTCCCATCTGTGATCTGATGTAAACACACCTTCCCGCACGATCCCATGTTTCACCGCCAGTTTTTTCCCACAGCGGTTGCAGATCACACAATCCAGCCTGCCATCTTTTCCGTATTTTCTCATCGTTTCTTTTCCTCCGCCTTCTTTATCCCCGGCTCTTCCGGAGTCCCCTACAGTATAGCGGATATTTTCATGATTTTAAGTGGGAATCGATGGAACGGAACGTCTCCACATGATGAGGGCATCCTCCACCGGATTCTGATAGTAATTTTTCCGCACAGCCTCCGCCTGAAAACCATAGGATTTATAAAGGTTTATGGCAGGTGTGTTTCCGGCGCGCACCTCCAGAGTCAGGTCCGGCGCTTCCTTTTCCTTTGCAGAGATTTCCAGACGGTCCATGAGTTTCTTTGACTCCCCACAGCCCCTGTGTTCCGGGAGCACTGCGATCCTCATGAGCTCGCCTTCGCCGGCGAGGAAGCGGAAATTCGCGTATCCGATCCTGGTGCCGTCTGTATCTGTCAGCACCCAGGCCTCGTCCCACTCACTCTCAAGCAGGTCAGAGAGGAGCTTTTCAGACCAGGCATCCGAAAAGCAGGTCTGTTCGATCTGCTTCACAGCGGAAATATCATCCACAGTCATCGCGCGAAGCACAGCTCCTGCCTGTTCCGCGGATTTTTCACCGCTGTTTTCGTTATTTATGTATTTATTGTGATTGTTGGAATTTTCATGAATAATGTCTTTTTCCACTATATTCTCCTTTTCAACCGCATTCCACAGGCTTTCACACCATGCACGACGGATCTGCCGGATTTTTGCCGGAATTTTCGTTCATGTGAACAGACTGCCGGGAAATAAATTCCCGGCAGAGTCTTATCACAATATTCGATTCCATATATGACTTTACAGCCAAGTCCTATCTCTTTTTCTTCGGCGTAAAGTCCTCCTCGATGACCTTCCATGCAGCCTCAACGCTGAAGTACTCGCGGATGTATTTCTGGGTCTCCTCGCACATTCTGCGGCATTCTGCCGGATCCTGATACATCTTGACTACCTCGTCAGCGAATGCCTCCGGTCCGTCGGCAACCTTCATGACGCGATCCGCCTCCGGGATTCCCTCGGAACCGATGGATGTGGTGACGATGGCAGCTCCATTGTAGACTGCCTCGACGACCTTGCCCTTAACTCCGGCGCCGTAGCGCAGCGGAACCACAACGATGCGGGATGTGGAATAAAGAGACGCAAGCTCTTCCTCCGTGACGAAGCCTTTGACAATGATGCCGCTTCCCGGCTGTTCAAGCGCTTTGATCTCGTCTGTCACCTTGGAGCCAACCACATAGAAGTTTACGTCGATCCTCTGTCTGATCAGCGGGAAGATCTCCTTTGCGAACCAGAGAACCGCGTCCGCGTTCGGCGGATGCGCGAAGCCGCCGACAAACAGCAGTCCTTCCCTCTTTGCGAAGTCCTTGTCGATATTCTCCAGGAATTTCTCATAGACATAGGCTGTGATCGCCTTGATCTTGTACTCCGGATGGATCGCGTGGATCGCCTCCTCCTCCACGTAGGACGGATAGTAGGAGACCGCCGCCTTCTCCATCAGGGAGAATTCGATGGATTTCCAGTAATCGGACTCCCGTTTCTTCTTGATATCGCCGGTGAGCTCGTACTCCCGGTACTCTCTTAAGAAATGCAGATCATGTCCGTAGTAGATCACCTTGATATTGGTGTTCTTCTTAATAAAATCAACATACTTGATGGCGATATGCGGACGGTTCAGGTAGGCAAAATCGATCTCATCTTTATTCTTTGTCAGCCAGTCCCAGATACCTGCCTGGTACTCCGGCCCATATAAGATCTCCACGCCCATCTGCTGAAGTGTTGTGGAGTACGGCTCCTCGTGAAGGAAGTTGTCTCCGAGGAATTTCACGGAATATCCCATCTTCACGAACATTTTGAGGTACTGGTAAGTAGTCTTGGAACCCGCGTCCTTATCGAAGGTCGGAACATAATGGTCCACGACAAGGATCACCGGCTTCTTCTGGCTTCTCTCACGGGCACGGAACGGGTTCGGATTGCCTGTATTTACAGACTGCTTTTTGAACTCCTCCGCCCACTTTTCCTTTAGCTTCTTACTGTTCTCCACCTGGTAGCGCTTTAGACCGGTTCCATTTACGTCGGTACCGTTGGAGACGCCCTCGAAGTGGATGACTTTTGACAATGGCTGGTAGACTACGCGGTATCCGGCTTTTCTCACCTCGAAGGCAAGGTCGGAATCCTCGCAGTACGCCGGTGCAAACAGCTCGTCGAAACCGCCGATCTGTTTCCAGAGGTCATTGGATAACAGGATCGCCGCACCGGAGATATAGTCCACATCCTTCACGTAGTTGTATTCCGGCTTCTCCGGATCGTCAAGACGTCCATAATTCCAGCCGGAGCCGTCGCTCCAGATGATTCCCCCCGCTTCCTGGAGACGTCCGTCAGGGTAGACCAGCTTGGAGCCAACCATACCGATCGTCGGATCAGACTCAATGAGGTTCACGAGTGATGAGAGCCAGCCCGGAGTTACCTGTGTGTCATTATTTAAGAACATCACATATTTTCCGCGGGCCGCCTTCGCTGCCTGGTTACAGTTTCTCAGGAAACCCTGGTTCGTCTTGTTTCTGCAGATCACGAGATTCTCCGCGTACAGGGACAGCTCCTTAGTCGCGTCCGTGGACACGTCATCGGCGATGATGATCTCATAGGTCACATCCTTCGTGTTCTCTAAGATTGAGAGCAGGCAGGCATAGGTATAGTGGATCTGGTTGTAGACCGGGATCACGATGGACACGGTCGGGTGCTCCACATAGTCAAAATGGAGTTTTCCATGCTCTAAGTAACCGGCGCCGATCTTAAAGTCGCCGCGGATCCTGTTTCTTCCGTCCTTTGTGAAATACAGCCTTCCGTATTTTCCCGGATGGAAGACGGTATTCTTGAAGTACCCCGCGATCTTTCTCTTTCTTGTGCCCTTCGGCATGACTTTATCCACAGCGCGGTGGCATTTCCGGAGAACTTTCCACATGATCGCCTCATGTTTCGACAGGTACTGCAGATCTCCCGCCATTCTCGCGTTCTCGCTTCTCAGGCTGGCGATGATGGCATCCAGGTTCGTCACATGATTGTTTGTGAGACGCTGGACTTCCTGCTGCTTCATGATCGTGATGTCCTTCTCGGAGATCTCCTGCTTTAAGTTCTCGCACCAGTCTTTTACCTTGTAGAGCTCGCTCTCGCGGTCAAGAAGAAATTCCACGGTCTTTGTCGGCTGCTCGTACTGTTTCATGTAGCCGAAGGAGCCTGCATCATGGACATAGGACTGGAACGCCTTTTCCATGCCGTCAAAGATCTGGAGTTCTCCCCCTGTGATCCCGAAATGGGCATAGAGATCCTCTTCTTTTACGTTGAGGACTCTCTCGTAGCGTCTGTAAAAATATAAGAGGTCGCGGTATTTCAAAAATTTCTCCGGGATTGGGAAATCAAATACCCATTCATAGTCGATTCCGTAGATGCAGTTCTCGTTTTCCGGCACCATCAGGTTCTCGAAGAGCCCATCCACATTGGAGACCGCGGCTGCCTTATCGTCGATCATCGGAACTTTTCCGAATACCGTCTCGAACTCCGGTGTCGCCTCAAAGATTTTCGCGTCTGCATTTTCCGGGAACAGCACCTTCATCACGGTCTCAAGCTCCTGATACGGAACCTCGCCCATAACGATAGCCTCGCCCAGGGCATCCCCGACCGTCTTGCCGTTTAAGTACTGGAAGGAGACCGTCTTCTTATCCTTTTTCCATTCCGGCTTCAAGAAACGGATGGCAGGATTCAGATCACGGATCTTCTCATATTTTTCTCCGAAGGAGCGGATATGCGCCTCGCCAGCCTCTGTGAGAGCCGTTTTTTCAACGGTGAGAACTTCGTCCTCCCGCACGATCTCTGTCTTTAACTGGAACTGCGCCGCTCTGGTCCGGTTGTATTTTACAAATAAAATCTGTCTCATGCCTTCCCCTTTTCCCACATGCCAAGGAATGAGTTCGTGAATTTCGTGAAGTCCCCATTTCTGCATGCGTTCGCCATGGCTTTCTCCTCGTTTCCGAACCAGAGTCCCGGTCCGTCAAGACGGGCGGAGATGTTCGTCACATCGCCGGTCTGCGGGAGATAGCCGTCGGAGTAGATGGTCATCGGGTAACGGTAGTCCGGAACCGGATAGTAGAGCATTGCGGTTCCGCCAAATTTCTCTTTTAAGTCCTCAAACAGACCACGGAACTCCACCTCCAGGAAGGAGTGCTCAAATGGCTCCGCTCCCATAAAATAGCGGACACCAGACTCATTCTCCGCTGCCGCTAAAAGCCTTCCGCCAGGTCTCACAAGAGCAGCTGCTCTTGCCAGCAGATCTGCTGCCCCGTTTTTCTCTGTCCCGGAGAGCATGGACGGCAGGATCACATAGTCAAAGCCATCCTTATAGAGAGCATCCAGTTCTTCTGCCGCACGCTCTTTTCCCTTGTACTCTTTCCATCCAAGAGACTCTGTTCCCGCCTTTGGAAGTTCGCCGCGGACCAGGCAGAGATTTTCCTTCTCTCCGTGTCTTTTCCGATTCACCTCCAAGTTCTCATCCAACGGATCCAGAACGACCACCTCACCGGCGCGCTCCGCAAAGAGCCCGGTACAGGAACCGTAGTCGGATCCGACCTGGAGAACCCGGTCCTTTTTTCCTATTTCCAGCCACTCGAAAAGGTTTTCCCTTAACGGCGAAAATGCGTAGAGACACCACGGGCTTGTTTCACCCCGCAGTGCCGCCTCCGCATCTCCTTTATACTTTTCGAGCAGGTCAAGAAGTTCATAACTGTAATCCTTCATCTTTTTCTCCCGCTTTTACGCCCTTGTGAGCGATGTCTCCACCTCAGACTCCATGTCGTAGACGCCGACCGTATTCTTGTTGGAGATCACCGTAATGTTTGCAATGTTGTACAGGCGGTGGTAGACCACATGTTCCTCGCCCTCGAAGCCGGTACAGCTCATAGAGAGCAGGTACTCGCCGCCCTGTAATGTCATCTTCTGGGTAAAGGAAACGTCGTAGACATCGCCATCCCCCACCGGTTTGATATCGCATCCCTCGTACATGGTGTTCGTTCCGGTGAGGTCTGTTCCCTTTTTATCGCGGATCGTGTAGGTAAAGATCGGACTCTTGATCGGCGCATGGAAGCGGATCCGCTCCTTGATCGTGAACATCTCTCCCTTTAACAGAAGGTTTGTGAGATTTCCTTTCGCGTCGAAGAGTCCCAGGTCGAAGATCTCAGCCCGGCCGTCACCGTACTCGGTGCGGTCTGTGTTGATGGTGATCTTATCCTTCATGAGGGATCCGTCGGAATGGGATTCCTCCGCCTTCGCCTTTTTCTCATCGCCTAACATCCCGCCGGAATAATCGCTCTCCAGTTCTTCATTTAAGGAATCCAGCTGGTTTGCCAGGATCTTCTTATAGAGATCCACCATGTGACCCGGCTCACCTTCCGCGATGAATTCGCCCTTGTTTAAGAGAACGACCTTATCGCAGTATTTGATGATACTGCCCATATCGTGGGTAACCATGAGGATCGTTGTTCCCCTCTGCTTGATCTCCTCCATCTTCCGGTAACATTTTGCCTGGAAGAATACGTCTCCGACAGACAAGGCCTCGTCGACGATCAGGATCTCCGGCTCCACATTAATGTTGAGCGCAAACGCCAGACGGACGAACATACCGCTGGAGTATGTCTTCACCGGCTGATAGACAAAATCGCCGATATCCGCAAAATCCAGGATATCCTGCAACTTCTCATCCATCTCCTTCCGGGAATAGCCCATCATCGTGCCGTTCATATAGATATTTTCGATTCCGGTGTAGTCCATGTTGAAGCCGGCACCAAGCTCCAGAAGTGCGGAGATCTTTCCCTCAACGTCCACCTGGCCTGTGGTCGGTGTGAGGACACCGGTGATGATCTTTAAGATCGTTGATTTACCGGAACCGTTCGTTCCGATAATGCCCACCGTCTGTCCTTTTTCCACGTTGAAGGACAGACCATTTAAGGCATAGAAGTCTTTGTGATAGCTTTTATGTGTCAGGCTTAAGGATTCTTTCAAGCGGTCGATCGGCTTGTCGTAGAGCCTGTACACCTTCGTCACGTCTTTTACTGTAATCGCATTGGCAGACATGGTTTCCTCCTACAATACATCTGAGAAATGCGGACGGAGCCGCTTGAATACTTTGAGTCCCACTAACATGGTGATCAGGGTCACTGCCCAGAAATACACGGTCAGTGTCGGACGCATGAAGAACCAGTCTCCCGTCAGCATGCTGTCACGGTATCCCGCCGCAATATAGTAAAACGGGTTCAGCTTCAGGATCATCGGAGCCATCGTCAGACCTTTGTCGAGGAATAACTGCTCGCTGTACATAATCGGGGTCAGCCACATGCCGAACTGCAGGCAGATGCTGACGATCTGTGCCATATCCTTAAAGAATACCTGAATCGCACTCGTAAGGTACGTGAGCGCCAAAGCGTACATGGATGTGGCAAAGGAATAATAAATGATCTGGATCCAGGAAATCTGCGGTCTTTTGCCGCTGACCAGGAATACGATAAACATGATTGCAACAAAGAACGCATGGACGAACAGGCAGGAGATCAGTTTGATCACAGGCAGGATCTCCACCTTAAATACTACTTTTTTTACCAGGTAGTTGTATTCCTGAAGGCATCCTGTTCCGCAGTTTAAGGCTTCGGAGAAGAAGAACCACGGGGCGATACCCGGAACCAGCCACTGGACATAGGAGGCGTTCGGCACCGGCGGCGCACTCTTGAATCCGATGGGACCGAAGATGAGCCAATAGATCAGGACGGTGACGATGGGCTGGATAAACATCCAGACAACACCAAAATAGGAGCCGACAAAACGTTTTCTGAAATCTGCCTTGGAGAGTTCCCAGATCAGTTTTCTTTTTGCCACCAGCTCCTTCAGTAATGAAGTCAGATAATTCACGCTTTAACAACCTTTCTGCTTTATCGCAGCGCCAGCTTCTTGTATTCATTGTATGAAAAAAAGAAGCTTCTGGCATTCCGTGCCGCACTGCTAATTGCTAACGATCAAATTTGAAGATCTCTTTGAATCCCGGCCACTTCTGGTCTTTCTCGGAGATGATGAGCTGCATGTCCGGTGTGATCGGCCACTTTACGCCGATCGTCTCATCGTTCCATGCAAGTCCGCCCTCGTCACCCGGATGATAGAAATCGGTGCACTTGTAGGCAAACTCTGCCTCGTCGGAGAGAACGACAAAGCCGTGTGCGAAACCTTCCGGAATGTAGAACTGTTTCTTGTTCTCTGCGGAGAGCTCAACACCGAACCACTTTCCGTATGTCTTGGAGTGTGTTCTTAAGTCAACGGCTACATCGAAAACTGTTCCACGTACCGCACGGACGAGCTTGCCCTGCGGGAACTGCTTCTGGAAATGAAGGCCGCGGAGTACGCCCTTTACGGACATAGACTGGTTATCCTGTACGAATACCATGTTGAGTCCAGCCTCTTTGAAGTCGTTCTGGTTGTATGTCTCCATGAAGTATCCGCGCTCGTCGTTGAATACGGTCGGCTCGATCACATGAAGGCCTTCGATTACCATTCCATCTGTTTCACAGGAAGAAACTTTGATCTTTCCCATAGTTTTTTACCTCACATTTTTATAAATTTACGGCTGCAATATTTCTCTTTCGGCATATACCCATCTCATTTCTGAAGCAGAAATATATGCTTTTCCTGCACAACCGCTGTATTTTCGCCATTTTCGGCATTTCCGCACTACATCATACCACCCCACAGGCGGAATGACAACTTTTTTCTGCGTTGTGCCACTGCGCCGCCATTTGTATATAGAAGCAGGCAGCAGGTCAGTTTACATAATTTTTAGCTCTATTTCCAGTAATTGCGGTTCATAGACAGCTTTACTGCCAATTTTCTTGGCAGCTTCTTATACCTTTTCCCGGCAAGATACCCCAGATACTTGAATCCGCTGTCCACCACAAGCTTCGGGACGAGGTACGCGTGCCCCGTCTTTACGAGCCAGCGGGCTGTGTCCTTCACCATGCGGATGCCCTCGCCCTCGGACCGGATCCCGGAGAATACGTCGGGATTGTCCGCCTGGGAGATCGCCAGGTCAAAGTTTCTGTGGAACTGCTGGGACGCTGTATAGTTATGGGAGTGGATCACTCTCGCGTCCGCCGCGTAGTAAACCGCGTATCCATTCTTCATGGCCTTCGCCGCGAAAATCATGTCCTCGTTGAAGATCGTCTTCCGGATAAAACCACCGAGTTTCCTATAGATCTCCCGCTTATATGCCGCGCAGACATTGGAACAGAAGTAGGTCTTGATCCCCAGGGTGTCGAGATCTGAAAGTCTCTTGACCCGGCTTTTGTCCGGATAGTTAAAATCTCTCGTGTGGCGCTCGATGATATTGCAGTCCGTTGCCGGAAGCTGTCTCGCATATGCCACAGCGATATCGTCCCCGGAGAAAAGTGCGTCCGTCAGGGCTTTTATCAAATTTGTATCCGCTGGAAGCGCGTCATGGGTCATGCAGACACAGACATCCGCATCGGAGTGCCCGATCCCGGCGTCTCTTGTAGCACCATGGTCAAACTCTTCCTTCGTCACATGGTACACGGAGAGATTTTCCGGGAGTCTTCCCGGTTCCAGGGTCTCCGTCCACTTATCCCACAGGTACTTTTCTGTATTCATGATGATCAGCCGGTCCACCGGTACGGTCTGGCGTCCCAGCCGGTCAAATAATTCCAACAATCTGTTTCCCGGACCATAGACCGGGATGATCACATCAACCTTCATCGTGTTTTTGAGCTCTCTCTTTCTGTTTCATAAATCCTGCAGAGAAAATTCCAAAGAATACCATCAGTGCCGCCATCAAAAGCATGTATACGAAGGCGCCTCCCTGGATTCCTCCCATCCGCACGAACCAGCCGGAAGAAAGCACCGCAAGTACGCTGACGAAGGCGTAGCCCAGGATGATGAACCTCTGTTTCTGCATGATAATAAGGGAATAGTAAAACAGGTTCATGAATGCGTTGAGGGCGCCGCCGATGATGATCAGTACCAACGCCATGCGGCAGGTGGAAAGTCCTTCTCTTAAGTTTGGGTACAGCAGGCTGATCACCGGAATTCCCAATAACCACGCACCGCCCACCGCGAGAACGGTCAGGGCCGCAATAATCAATGCAAGGTTCATGATGATCTTCCGGAATGCTTTTAAGTGGCCTGTCTCCCAGTCCACCGCGAGCTTTGTGAGGTACGGTCGGATCACGAAGCCGGCAACCAGGTTGATTACGCTGGTCGGCATGAAGATCGCGCCGTAGACTGCGAGATCACGGTCTGCCATATGGGCCTCGATGGCGTATTTTGATGCGGAAAAGATATAGAAGTCCAGAACCACCGAGAAAAATAACAGAATATTATCCCGGAAGAGCTGGAATTTCTTTCCGCGCCCCGACTTCCATGTCACATTCGGGAGTTCCCGGATCACAAGGAAATCAAACAGGGAAAATCCCATAAACTGCGCGCCGACTGCCCAGATACTGGCCGTCAGAAGCTCTCCTGTCACCGCGAGACTTCCGAGGAAACAGGTTACGGAGAGGATCGTCCGGAACGCGTTGGATTTTCCCGTCAGGTACAGTCTTCCGCTCCGCTGAAATTCTGCCTCGTATGTATCCGCCAGGGCATCGATGACCTTGTAGACCACCATCAGAAAAACGACAGCTGCCTTCTCAAAGGTATATCCGCTGACAAGGACGTAGCCAAAGCCCACAAGGATCGCGAGACCGCAGGTGATGAGGCGCAGTCCCAGATAATCGCCGAAGGTATATTTCTCCCCGGTATCCGTGATCTGGAACGGGCGGATCCCAAAGTATGCCGCCATGAACATGTGCTGTCCGAAGGTGGTAAAGGCGAAGGTGAACACTCCGCCCGCGTCCTCGCCCGCAAGCTGGACCACCGCGATAGAGAGCACCATGGACGCAAAGGCGTAGAGGAAGCTTCCGATCATATTCCAGATAATGTTCTTCTGCTCCGACACCGCGGATCCGTCGCCAATGATGAGTCTGGCGAACCCGTGAGGCGTTTTCGGCCGGTTATTCATTTCCAAATTCCTTCTTCACGCAGGACAGGGCGGACTCGATAACCTTATCCATATCGTAATAGCGGTATTCCGCGAGTCTTCCGCCGAAGATCACATTCTTCTCTTTTCCAGCGAGTTCCGCGTATTTCTTATATAATTCCTGGTTTCTCTCATCGTTTACCGGATAGTATGGCTCCATGCCCTCGGTCCACTCCGCCGGGTACTCTCTCGTGATGACTGTCTTCTCCTGGGTTCCGAACTCGAAGTGTTTGTGCTCAATGATCCTCGTGTACGGAGTCTCGCGGTCGGTGTAGTTGATGACCGCATTGCCCTGATAGTTGTCGCAGTCTAAGATCTCCGTCTCAAACCGCAGACTGCGGTACTGGAGTTTTCCGAAGCAGTAGTCGAAATAGCTGTCGATGGTTCCTGTATATACGACCTTGTCCGCAAGGGCGTCATATTTCTCCTTGTCAGCCAGGTAGTCGGCTCCGAGGCGGATCTCACAGCCCTCGAAGAGCTTTTCCGTGATCTTATTGTAGCCGCCGATCGGGATTCCCTGGTAAAGGTCATTGAAATAGTTGTTGTCGTAGGTGTAGCGTACCGGGAGACGTTTGATGATGAAGGCTGGGAGCTCCTTGCAGTCTCTGCCCCACTGTTTCTCAGTGTAGCCCTTGACAAGCTTCTGGTAGATATGGGTTCCCACAAGGCTGATGGCCTGCTCTTCCAGGTTCTTCGGCTCGCCCTTGATGACCTTTCTCTGCTCATTGATGATCTTTTTTGCCTCCTCCGGAGTGGAGATTCCCCACATGCGGCTGAAGGTGTTCATGTTGAACGGCATGTTATACATCTCGCCCTTGTAGTTTGCAACCGGGCTGTTTGTGTAGCGGTTGAATTCCACGAGGCCGTTCACAAAGTTCCAGACTTCCTTGTTGCTGGTGTGGAAGATATGGGCGCCGTAACGATGTACGTTGATGCCCTCGATATTTTCGCAGTAGATGTTTCCGCCTGCATGTTCTCTCTTCTCAAGAACCAGGCAGGTCTTTCCGGCTTTTTTTGCGTAGTACGCGAAAACTCCGGCGAAAAGGCCGCTGCCCACTAACAGGTAATCATATTGTTTCTTCATATAAACTGTTCTCCTCATTGTCCCGGCTTTTCTGCGCCGATGTGTTTTGCAGCATGGGTGAGCTGGATTTTGTGTCCTGCTGCCTGAATTACTCTTCTTCCTTAAGAAAGATTTTTTCTTTCGGAAGAATTTCGCGGAGCTCCTCCACGAGCTGGACTGCCGCAAACAGGGCCGATCCGGCAAAAATGAAGATATCACCCAGGTTGAAGACCACTTTTTTCAGTTTCTTCCACTGGATGCTGAAATAGTCCACCACATATCCGCGTTTGAGCCGGTCATAAAGGTTGCTCGCTCCGCCGGCCAGCACCAGGGTCAGCGCCGTCTTCTCCAGCACACGTCCCTTCTTTCCGATCACATACGCCCATGCACCGGCTACCGCCGACAGCATGCAGACCGGGACCATCTCCACAAGTTTCGGGGATTCCTTCATGAATCCGAAGGAAAAGCCCGGATTGTGATTTTTGTAGAGGCGGATCAGACCGCCTGATTCTTTTACGGTTTTCGGGAATTCTTCATCTGGTCTGGCTTCGATCTCTTTTTTTACAGCCAGATCTGTAAGCGCAAGCGTCGTTCCGAATGTCAAAAATCCAAACATCGCGATTCCCCTTTCTTTCCTAAACTGATATGATGCCGGGTCCAGATACAGAAATCCCTCTGCAGGCAGCCCTGCGTCGGATTTTTGATCTTCTATCCCTTGTATCATCTTACAACATTTTAAAGAGTCCGTCCATATCTTTCTTGGATCCGGGTCTTATCTGCATTCTGGATACATATACAGTATAAACCATTTTTCTGCGGAGTATCAGCCATGGCATGTAGAAATTCTGTCGCATCGGAAGAGTTTGCAGATTTTATCGCGCCCTATTTTACCTCTCCCGAGAACTTTATGCGATCACAGGGGACAGACTGCATTGATTTCGTGAATTCCACGCTGGCGGTCGTCTATATCCCGTTCTCCACGATAACATCCTTTTCCTATACCTCCTATACATATTCGGCAATTCCGAAACTATATAGTCTTTTAGATGTCACAAGTATGGATGCTGCGGGGATCACAGCGGCAGATGAGCTTCCGGTGCTGAACAATCAGGGGGAAGGAGTTCTTATTGGATTTGTGGATACCGGGATTCATTATATGGATCCTCTGTTTCGGAGCGCGGATGGGAGTACCAGAATCATTGGGATATGGGACCAGACACTCCCGCCGTCTTCTGAAACCTCATCCTTCTTCCCGGTCCTTTACGGCTGCCAATATACTGCTGCCCAGATCAATCTGGCCCTGAATTCCGATGATCCCGCCTCCATCGTTCCAACCCGGGACGAAAACGGGCATGGAACCTTCCTCGCCTCCATCGCCGCCGGAAACCGGGACGAACGCGCCGGATTTTCCGGGGCAGCTCCGCGGGCATCCATCGCCATGGTGAAGTTAAAACCAGCAAAACAGTATCTCCGGGATTTTTACCTGATCCGGGACGGGGCTGACGCATATCAGGAAAATGATATCCTGATGGGCGTCTCCTATCTCTACGCTCTCGCGCGGGAATACTCCATGCCTCTTGTCGTCTGTATCGCCCTCGGCACCAATATGGGAAGCCACATGGGAACGAGCCGACTCGGACAGTATTTAAATCAGGTCAGCCTTTCAAATGGTTCCGCCGTCATCACCGCCGCAGGAAATGAAACAGGAGCGAGACACCACTTTCAGGCAGTCATGAATGCCGATACGATGAGATCACAGCGGAACTTCGTGTGGGGGAACAGGAAACGGGATTTTCCATGGAATTGTGGGCAAATGAGGTTGGTGTCTACACGGTGGGTTTTATCTCGCCCACCGGGGAGATTGCAAAAGAGATTCCCGTTTCGCTCCGGGGCGAGAACACGTTGTCCTTTCTTCTGGAGCAGACTCAGATCACTGTCTACACCCAGATCGCCGACGTGAGCGCCGGGAGCCAGTTTATCTTCATGCGCTTTGAAAGACCGATGTCCGGGATCTGGCGGATCCTGATCCGGAACTCTCTGGACATCCGGGAAACCTTTCATCTCTGGCTTCCGGTACGGGGTTTCATCTCGGATGAGACTTATTTTCTCCGTCCGGATCCCGACACGACCATCACAGATCCCGGAAATGCCCAGTATCCCATCACCGTCACAGCCTATGACCACACGCGGAACAGTATCTACATCCATGCCAGCCGCGGTTACAGCCGTTCCGGGCAGATCAAGCCGGATCTCGCTGCTCCGGGCGTCAATATTTTAGGGGCATCCGCCTCGGGAATACGCCTCACGAGAATGTCCGGCACCTCCGTTGCCGCCGCCCATCTCGCCGGAGCCGCTGCGATCCTGCTGCACTGGGGTGTCCTTAACAGAAGTTATCCGTACCTCAACACTCCGGTATTGAAATCCATCTTCGTCCGCGGAGCACAAAGAAATCCAGCGCTCACATACCCGAACCGTGAATACGGATATGGAACACTGGATCTGTATGAGGCATTTTTACGTTTACGGAATTTATAATTCAAATCACGCCGCCCTGCAAAAACTGCACGGACTCTTTATCATCCGCTGTTTTATTTTCAGCCTTTCTGCATTTACTGCACCTGCGGCGCCTTAGCATTCACCGCCGCTTCCACTGGTCCGGGCAGAGCTTCCTTCTTCTCCGGTGCGGAATACTCCCGCATCTCGATCCGCGGGCCACCGTGTTTTTCCAGATACGCACGGGTGATCGTCACGGAACCGATCTCCGGATCCTTCGGGATCTCGAACATGATATCAAGCATGAACTCCTCGATGATCGCCCGGAGTGCTCTGGCTCCGGTATCTTTCTTTAACGCCTGCTCTGCAATCCATTCCAGAGCGTCATCGTCAAAATCCAGATTTACCTCGTCCATGGCGAGAAGCTTCTTATACTGCTTCAGGATCGCGTTCTTCGGCTCTTTTAAGATCCGCACGAGGAAGTCTTTTGTCAATCCCTGAAGTGTCACAGTCACCGGAAGTCTTCCAAGGAACTCCGGGATCATGCCAAACTCCCTGAGATCCTGATTGGTAACTCTGGAAAGAAGGTTCGGATCCTTATCATACTTGTCTTTCGGATCGGAGCCGAAGCCGATGGACGTCGTATTGGTGAGACGCTCCTTGATAATATTCTCAAGATCCGGGAAGGCGCCGCCGCAGATAAAGAGGATATTGTCTGTGTTGATCATCTCCATCGGGGTCATGGCGTTCTTCTGTCCTGTTCCGACCGGGACCTCCACATCCGCACCCTCTAAAAGCTTTAACAGTTCCTGCTGCACGGACTCGCCGCTGACATCGCGGGTGTTCGTGGATTTCTTCTTTGCGATCTTATCGATCTCGTCGATGAACACGATGCCCATCTCCGCTTTCTGCACATCACCGCCCGCCGCTGCGAGGAGCTTTGTGAGAACACTCTCGATATCGTCACCGATATAACCTGCTTCTGTTAAGGATGTGGCATCCGCGATCGCAAGCGGCACATCGAGGAGCTTCGCCAGAGTCTTTACGAGATACGTCTTACCGCTTCCGGTAGGTCCGATCATCAGGATATTTGACTTTTCGATGTCGATATCGGTTCCGTACTTCCCGGCATCCGGGGATGTCTTGGAAAATACACGCTTATAGTGGTTGTAGACTGCGACAGCGATCACCTTCTTCGCCTGCTCCTGTCCGATCACATACTCGTCGAGCTGTGCCTTGATCGCATGGGGGGCCGGGATCTCGCTGAGCTTAAACAGCTCCTTTTTTACTTTTTTCTTCTTTTTCCTGCGCTTATGGCCCTGGCCCATGAGGGCGCCGAGGTCGATCTGCCCCACCGGGATTCCGAAAATATTTCCCAATGGAATTCCCTCTGATCCGTCACCGTCCTCCTCGAAATCATCGCCATCTTCGGTCTCGTCAGCATCCACAACGGTCTGCTCTGCGTCCTCATCCGTGTCTGCTTCAGCCGGATTATCCACAGAATTCTGTTTTTCCGCTTCGCTCACGTCATCTTTCTTACCCGCAGCAGTTCCGGTATTCTCCGGCTTCTGTGCCTCATCTCCGACTCCCATCGGATTCAGATACATATTTTTCAACAGCTCCGGCGTGATCCCGGACATCTTTGTCCAGTCCATACCACTTCCCATCATCATATCAAACGATCTCTGCATACAGTCCCGGCACACCTGCAATCCGCCCGGCAGCGTGATCATTTTTCCTGCCTGACTCTCCGTCCGTCTGCACATGCAGCAGATCTTCTCATATCCGTTATTTTTGTTGTCTTCCAAATTTTTTCTCCCTGAACCTTCTATCGTTTCTCATGGATACAGGCCGCGGCCTGTCCACGCGTTTTCTGCCTGTTTTTACAGAATTATAACCTATTATAATGCAAATTGAGTCTTCCCGCAACCGAAAAACCATGTGTAAATTTTCTGACAGAATCGTCTTTCGCCTTAACAGTATCTGAACTCTGCCCTCTGTATTTTTTTGATGTTTTTTGTAGTTTGAATTTAACATGGAATTGTAGCAACTAAGTAACTGTTTGGCAGGTCAGCGCATTCCTGCATCGACCGTAAGTAACACAGGCTTGACCGCAACTGTGAAATCACTGAACCGTTACCTGGTGAACAACTATATAAGAGGGGGTAAATCTTATGATCACTTTACAGCTCGACATGTACCAGGCCTGCGCCCTCGGCGCTCTCGTCTATTGTCTCGGACGACTCATGGTCAACAAACTTTCATTCTTAAGTAAGTACTGCATCCCGGCACCGGTTGCCGGCGGTATCGTATTCGCCTTTGCTCATCTGGCGTTATACGCAGCAGGAATTCTGGAACTCTCCTTTGACACAACATTACAGAGTGTCTTCATGACGGTCTTCTTCTGCAGCGTCGGATTCACAGCCTGCTTCCGTCTGTTGAAAAAGGGCGGACTTCAGGTATTTCTGTTCCTCGGACTCGCAGTCGCCATCTGTGTCATCCAGGACGCAGTTGGCAGCGGTCTCGCAGCAGCCTTTGGTCTGGATCCGCTGCTCGGCTTATGTATGGGTTCCATGCCGTTAGTAGGCGGACACGGAACATCCGGTTCCTTCGGACCGCTTCTTGAAACAGATTACGCCGTTGTAGGCGCTACCACAGTTGCTCTCGCGGCAGCTACATACGGACTTGTATCCGGAAGTATGATGGGCGGCCCGATCGCACGTGCCCGTGTTGAAAAACTCCACTTAAAATCCACAGCAGCTGAGGAAGGCAACGAGACAGCTGAGGTTATGCCAGCCGTTGATGGTCAGAAATTCACAACATCCGCAATGTTTTTAGCAGTTGCCATCGGTCTCGGTACTCTTATTTTCACATTCTTCAAGGATGTATGCCACCTGACATTCCCGACTTATATCGGCGCTATGCTCGCAGCAGCAGCGATCCGCAATATCTGGGATGTCCAGCGCAAAGAACTTCCGATGGTTGAGATTGACGCCCTCGGCGGACTTTCCTTAAATCTGTTCCTGTCCATGGCTATGATGAGCTTAAAGCTTTGGCAGTTAGCAGCACTTGCTCTTCCGATGATCGTCATCCTGCTTGTTCAGACGATTGTTATGTTCCTGTACGCGAACTTCGTTGTATTCAACGTTATGGGACGTGACTACGAGGCAGCTGCCATGACAACTGCATTCTGCGGTTTCGGTATGGGCGCTACCCCGAACGCTATGGCAAACATGAGAGCACTCGTTGAGCGCTACGGTGCAGCTCCGAGAGCATTCTTCATCGTACCGTTAGTAGGAAGCTTATTCGTTGACTTCTTCAACTCCATGGTACTGACCACGTTCATGAATTTCCTGTAAACATGTTTTCAGGAACTTTTCGATAAAACCTTTATACCTTTACAAAACAAGACCGCCTTTCCCGTGATCACTCCAGGGAGGCGGTCTTGTTTCTCTATTTTATATCGACTCTTTATTATTTTCCGATCTTAGACTGGCTCTGTGCCGGTTTCTGATCCTGCTGTCCGCCCTGGCTCTGACTGTTTTCACTGTCAGACTCAGCCGGACGCTGCTTTAAGGTTACCTGGACTTCTCTCTCCTGATAGCTGCCGTTTACAAGAGACTGGACAGTCAATGTTACAGTATCACCGGATTTATAATAAGTCAGAAGCTTTGCAAGGTCCGCGTAGTTGGAGATCTTCTCACCATCCAGCTTTGTAATGATGTCCTTCTCGTGAAGATCGGAACCTGCGGCTGCGGAGTCTTCCATGATCTTGTAGACATAGACACCCTGCGGCATTCCGTACATCTTTGCCATGGACTCATCAATGTTCTGTAACTGGATTCCGAGATAGCCCTGCTCAGCCTCGGAAACAGCGATCTTTGTGGTCCTTGTCATGAGGTCATCGATGATATCTTTTGCTTTGGAGATCGGGATCGCGTAGCCGACGCCCTCAACACTTGTATCCGCGTACTTTGCTTCGTTGATGCCGATAACTTCACCTTTGGAGTTTAAGAGAGCTCCGCCGCTGTTGCCTGGGTTGATCGCTGCGTCTGTCTGGATGACGGTCTTAGTCGCATCGTCAACTTTGATCTCTCTGTTTAACGCGCTTACATGTCCGACTGTCACGCTCTGGCCAAGTCCAAGCGCGTTGCCGATGGCGATAACGCCCTGCCCCATCTTTAAGGAATCGGAATCACCGAGTGTCGCCGCTTTGATCTTGCCCTTTGTGTCAGCGGAGACCTTGTCGAGCGGAACTGCGATCACTGCGAGATCCGCCTCGGAGTCTGTGCCCTTAATGGCCGCGTCCGCAGTGCTCTCATCCGCGAACGTCACGGTAAGTCCCTCGGAATCACTGACAACGTGGTTGTTTGTAACAATCAGAAGCTCGGAGTCATTCTGTCCGACGATGATGCCGGAACCGCTGCTCGGGACTTCGTAGGTCTGGGATTGTCCAAACCAGGTGTTGCTCTGGTAGACCTGGGTATTTGTGATCGATACGACAGACGGAAGGGTTGCGTCCACGATCGCGGAGACATCCTCAATAACAACACCGTTGCTGGAAGTTGTGGATGTGTTCGCTGCCGGGATCTGGGTCGTCTGCCCGATGGTCTCGTTTACCTGGGAGCTCTGGTACGGCAACAGGGTGTTGGCCGCACGGTTGACTCCGTACATCGTTCCGCCGGATACGACACCGAAGAGGAGCGCTGCCGCCGTGACAAGAGCTGTCGTCTTGGCGTAGGAGTGTTTCTTCGAAGCGTGGTGGCTGTTTCCGTTTCCGTTCGGATTCTGTCCATGTCCCTGATAATAGTCGTACTGCTGATACGGGTTCGTGTACTGGTTCTGGTTTCCGTAATGCTGCTGCCCGCCGTAGTAACCGTTCTGGCCGTTCGGATTTCCGTTATACGGCTGACCGTTCTGTGTACCGGAACCAAGTCTTCCGTAGACCTGTCTTCCTGTATGCTCACCCTGAGGCTGCTGGGCTCCGTTTTGGGTGTTCTGAGTGTTCTGCGTGTTTACCGGCTGTTCATTATTTTTCTTTTCGTTTTCATTATTTACTTCGTTCCATTTATTTTCATCATACATAATAGGAATCTCCTTTCTGTGTTGAAATTTTCGATGTTTCTTTTTGTACTTAAGGACTCTCTCTTTTTCTTTCCTCTCCTTAACTACATGACATAGTGTACCAGTGAAATGTGATGAAAGTGTGATGAAACATGCACGGTTCTGTGAAATAGCGTCACAATTCCCGTGTTTTTGTAATACGCAAAAAAAATCCCGGAATCCATCGGTGGGCTGCTATTCTGTACCCATCCGGATGGATTCCGGGAAACTCTTGTTTTTCTTTATTTTGTCAGGATCGCAGTCAGTCCGAAATAGATCAGGACGATCACACCGAGGACGATGCGGTAGTATCCGAAGAATTTGAAGTCATGTTTTTTGACATATCCGAGTAAGAACTGGATCGAGTACATGGAAACGACGAAGGCGATCACCATGGCAGCTGCCATGAAGAAGAGCTCCATTGCGGAGAATGCCAGGCCGTAGTGAAGGATCTTTAAGAGACTGGCACCGAACATGACCGGAATTCCAAGGAAGAAGGTGAACTCCGATGCGGCGGTTCTGGAACAGCCAAGCATCATCGCACCGAGGATCGTTGCGCCGGATCTCGATGTACCCGGGATCAGCGCGAGGAGCTGGAAGAGGCCGATGTAAAATGCGGTCTGGTAACTAATCTGGGATACTTTCTTTATGCGGAATTCCGCGTGCTGGTTGCGGTTCTCGAAGGCAATAAAAATGACACCGTAGATGATTAGCATCGCCGCAACCACATATGGATTGTAGAGATACTTATCAAGCACTTCGTCAAGCAGAATTCCGATCACTGCAGCCGGAAGGCAGGCGATGATGATCTTGAACCATAGATGCCATGTGGCACGCTTCTGTGCCGGTTTTTTCCCCCGATCAAATGGATTCAGGCGTCTGAAATACAGGACCAGTACCGCGAGAATTGCGCCTAACTGGATCACGACGCGGAACACGTTCATGAATTCTTCTGATACATTCAGGTGGACGATATTCTCCACAAGGATCAGGTGACCGGTGCTGCTGATCGGAAGCCATTCGGTGAAGCCTTCGACGACACCGAATACGACGATCTTTAGAAATTCGATAAAGTTGCTCATATTCACTCCTATGCTTTATATTTTGAATATAGCGTGCGGTCTTCTTGTTTTCATTGTCATGAAAACAAGAAGCTTCGGGCATCCGCCCTATGTCAACAGGTTCAAAAAAATGCTTCTGCAAGCAAGCTTGCGGCGCATTTTTCCGAACCCGCTGACGCACGCCGGATTGCTAGTTGATATTTTCAATCTGCCAGTCAATCGGCTCGATTCCATTCTCTTTTAAATACTTGTTTGTCTTGCTGAACGGTCTGCTGCCGAAAAATCCGCGGTAGGCGGACAGTGGGCTCGGGTGCGGTGACTCGAGGATCAGATGCTTCGGATTCGTCAGCATTGGCTTTTTCATCTGCGCCGGGCGTCCCCAGAGGATAAATACCATCGGGCGGTCCTGCTCGTTTAAGACGCGGATCGCGGCGTCCGTGAATTCCTCCCAGCCGATATTCTTGTGGGAGTTGGCCGCATGGGCACGAACAGTCAGTACTGTGTTTAAGAGCATCACACCCTGATCTGCCCACTTCTTTAAATATCCATTGTTCGGGATATAGCAGCCGCAGTCCTCATGAAGTTCCTTATAGATATTGACAAGGGACGGCGGGATCTCCACCGACGGCTTTACGGAAAAGCTCAGTCCATGCGCCTGCCCCGGCTCGTGGTACGGGTCCTGTCCCAGGATCACTACTTTTACTTTTGAGAGCGGAGTAAACGCAAAGGCGTTGAAGATGTCATCCGGCGCCGGGTAGACTTCCTTTGTCTCGTACTCGCTCTTTACGGTCTCGTATAATTTCCTGTAATACGGCTTTTTGAATTCCCCGCTCATAGGGACCAACCAGTCATTTGCGATCGCAGCCATATTTCCTCCTTGTTGTATTTATTCGTAACGCTTCAGTACCTTCATAATTTTATGTTTTCTTACCGTCAACACAGCAAGTGCTCAAACCTCCTGAACAGTTACACTCTTTCTAAGAAATCATTCACTAATTTAAACGATACCTCCGCCACCGGACATGATTTCCCAGAAAGCTCTTCCGGCACCTGAGAAAAGATCTTATGAACCCGGAACAGATACGCCTTATTGTTTAACATTGCTGTCTTCTCAAAGGGCCAGCGGATCAGGGACGGATCTTTATAGTTCTCACCAAGCTCCAGGAGCACCGTGTTCCGGTTCAGGGTGCAGGAGAGCCATAAGGTATAATGCTTCCACGCTTCTTCCGTAAAGGATACGCTATGGGGAACTGCCATATGACCGGCAGAAAAGCCCAGCCGGTCCGCATCCTCACCGGGCAGTGAAGTTATGATATAATAATCTTTTCCATCCAGAAAATTTTTTAACTTTTCGGCGGCATGAAGGACCTCTTCCTCCTCCGTGCCTTCTTTTTTCTTCCACTCAGAGCCGATCCCCACCAGGATCTTCTCTGCGGTTTCCAGTTTTTCCTTCAGGATCTTTTCTGCTTCTGTCTTTTCCAAGCTTTTCCTCCAATATTCTGCATAATTCGTTTTCGAACGTTAACATCATAACATAAATGGGGTCTGGATTCAACTGATCCCTCTTGTCCTTTGCTTTTCATTTTCTTAAGTTTTTCTGTCTGCGGCAGAATACGTTCCACCGCCCTTGAATTCTTATGGCATGTCAGTGACATTCCAGAAGTGCCCTGCATAATTTTCCCCCGTATCTCTCATACTTTTTTTGCAGATGAATATCAGACAGATCCATGGCTGTTGTTTTTATCAGCTGTCTGAAGAAACTGCATGGCAATTATTATGGAAAGGATGGATCAATGATGGAAGAGCACTCAGTCAATCTTCTCCGCGAATGTGATTCTGGCTGCAAGATGGCGGCGGAAAGCCTGGAACAGATCCGGGATATGGTGTCGGATCAGGAGTTCTGGAAGGATATCACGGAAAGCTATGAAAAACATCAGGAGCTGGACGCAAAGATCAAAAAGACCTTAAGCGCCATGGAGGAAGAGGGAAAAGAACCGGGAAAAATGGCCTCTGCCTGGTCATGGATGTCCACAGAAATGCGCATGATGGCAAAAGGCGGTGACAAAGAAGCCGCCAGTATTGTCACTGACGGCTGTAATATGGGGATCAAGACCATATGCGGTTATAAAAATCAGTACTCCGGGGCGTCAAAGGCGGTTATGGAAATTGCAGATGAGCTCACCGGGATGGAAGAAAATCTCCGGGACTGTATGAAGAAATTTCTATAACGGTTCAGCAGATCTCTTCCGCTTTCCTATCTTCCGGCCGGTGCCCCGCCACCGCCGGAAACTCCGGCGGACATGGCTGCGCCGCCTGCAGACGCGCCGGTCTCAACACCGGCCACCCGCCATACATAGGACTCATAGGCAGAAACAAGGTTCAATTTCGCCGTGTTCATTGCCGCCTCGCCGGAGAGCCATGCGGATTCACCGGAAATGTAGGCATTCTTTGAGAGCATGCCTGCTGCCTGCTTCTTCTGCACCGTATCCCACGCCTGTTTTGCGGCGGAATAGGCGCTCTCCGCTGCCTCATACTGGGATACGGCATTCTGAAGATTCTCGTATGTGGATCTCAGGCTGATCTCCGCGTTCTGGGATGCCTCGCTGATCCGCTGCTTTCTGAGCTCCCGGTTATCCGTTCCGGTGACCTTTGATTTCATCTCGCTGACCCAGGTGGGATCGTTGCTGATGGCTGTCTGAAGGTCATTCTCCACAGAAACTGCACGGATCGCCGCCATATCCGGATCCGGGACTGTGCCGATCTCCACATCAGTGCGCCCGGAAAGTCCAAGCAGCGTCAGAAGACTTTCCTTCAATTCACTCTGCTGCTCTTTCAGGGATGCCAGGGAGTTCTGCTGCCGTTCCAGGCTGCTCTTCTCCGACTCCAGCTCCGTATCCTTGATGAGACCAGCCGACCGTTTTTTCACCGCCGCGTCGTAGGAACTCTGCGCCGCCTCCACATTTTTTTCCATCGCCACCACATTGGCTGCCATCTGGTTGTAGGAGTTCATCAGGTTCTGTGCCGATGCCGTCAGGGTATCCGCCAGATCCTCCATGGTCTTCTCCTGACTTGCAGAATTCATTCGGTTGATCGTAGACTGCACCTGCGCCATGGAAGTGCGGATGTTCTTCGCGTTATTCTCGTAGAGTGCCTGCATTTCTGTGTCGCCGTCATTCTTATAGGAGTCCGCCATCTTTTTCAAGTAGTTGTACTCTTCCTTTAACGTCTCGTGCATCTTTTCATAGGGCGCACTCTGGCGGTTCTGGCTGTCCTGACTCTGCAGATAGGAAAAGTTTCCCGCTTTGATCAGTTCCCGTAGATCGTTGTACTCGATCTTCGTGATCTGGCTTGGATCTACGGAATCGGATTCCGCTGCGTAGGATACGATTTTGCAGGATGAGAACGCTCCGGCGATCAATCCATGCATATTTCCGGGGATACCGTCCGCGTTGTTCCCACCTCCGGCTGCCGCGAAAATTGCCGCGCCGAATAGCAGACCGCCCATCCATTTTTTATATGTTTTCATTCTTTCACCTCACATCAACTCATTCCCAAACTACATTCCATGCCATTTTGCGTTTTTCTGCTGTGACAGGAATCATTCCCGGCAAAGAGAAACTTATGACGCCGACGCCAGTCCTGCCACTGCCCAGTCATATGTGACCTTCGCGGTGAGAAAGCTTAACTTTGCGGATTCCATGGAAGTTTTCGCGGAAAGGCAGGCAGATTCCTGCTTCGCATATGTCTTCTTTGTGATGGTTCCGGCGGAGAGTCTTAGCTCTGCTGCTGCCCGTTCCTTCTCCGCAAGCTCATAGCTCGTCTTCGCCTGTTCGTAACTGTCCTCTGCGAGTACCAGGCTGTTGTAGGCGTTCTTCACGTTTGTGGAAACCGTGTCTTTCTGATTCGACAGTGTGCTTGTATAAGTCGCTCTGTTGTTCTCCGACTGGGAGTTCGCAAGTCTGCGCTCCGTAATTTTAATGCTGTAGTTGTTCGCGATGGCTGTCTGGATATCTGAATCCACATTGATGGAGGAAACTGCGGAGGTGTCCACATCCGGCAGACTTCCGATCTCCACGGAATCATTGTAGTTCCAGCCTGATATGATAATGAGCTGCTGTCTCGTCTGCTCTAAACTGCTCTTCGCGGCTTGCAGGGACGCCTTCGCATTTGTAACCGCCTCCGCCGCATTGTCGACCTCCGACTGCAGGGTCATTCCCGCGGATTTTCTCGTCTGCGCCTGGGTGTATGTGGTCTCTGCCTGAGTCACTGCGTCCTCTAAGGTATCCAGAGATGCCTTTCCGCTGTAATAGGAGATCATCAGCTTCTGTGCCTGCTGCACGATGCTTTTCTCCGCCTGCTCATATCCAAGGCGCTTGATCTCACCGTCATCCACGTTGTTATCGCCCTGCTCCGTCAGGTTATCCACGGAGATCTCGCTGTTTAACGCCTGGGCGATCTGTCCCGCGTAGTTTGCGCTGTCATCGTCCGGGTAGCTGATCCGCTCGGATACCTCGCTTGCGGAATCATAATACTCCTTTGCGGTATCCGTGCTGGTCTTTCCCTTATATTTCTGGTAGTCCAACTCATTCTGGCGGACTGTCGTGTTGTACTCGTGGATCAGGTCCGCGATCTCCCCGTATTCCAGCTTGTTATCCTGGAGAGATGCCCATTTTTCCGCTGTATATGCAAATTCCGGGCTGGTCGCGAACGCCTGGAGCGGCGTCACACTCATCATAAGTGCCATAGCGAACAAGCCTGCAATCTTCCATTTCTTCATGCTGATATCCATTCCTTTCTGCGGCAGATACAGGTCCGCCCTGGGGATAAATTCCCCCCAGGGTGTTCCCAAAACCTTTTTATCCTTTTAAACCTTTTTTAATGAAACCTTTAAATTTAATCCTTAATTTAATCCTCTTTTATGACCTTTTATTTTAAACCCCAATTTAAATATCCAGTACCTTTCTCTCCTTCTTACCGTTCATGATCGCGTAGTAAACAGGAAGAATGAATAATGCAACCAGAATACCAGCCGTCAGACCACCGATATTTACGATCGCCAGACCTTTCGTCGTGGACGCGCTGCTTCCTGTGGAGAGCACCATCGGGATCATGGAGAGGATCGTGGTGGAGCTTGTCATTAAGATCGGGCGGAGACGTGTCGCTCCGGCCTCAACAAGGGCAGTCTTAAGATCCATGGTCAGCCGGTACTGGTTGACCGTATCCACATAAAGGATACCGTTATTTACGACTGTACCAATTAAAATCAGAAATCCTAAAATAGATGTCATACTGATGGTCGTGCCGGTCAGCTTCAGAAGTCCGAAGGAACCGACAAGGCTGAACGGGATCGTGGTCATGACCATGAAGGAGAACTTCGGGGACTCGAACTGGGCCGCCATGACTACGAATACCAGGAATACCGCGACTGCGATGGCCTGATACAGGGATGAGAATTCCTCCGCCATCATACGGTTTCTGGAGTTTGTACCGATGGTCACTCCGGAGGAAAGATTCGGCTGGACCACCTCGCTGTCGATGAGGTTCTTCACATTTCCGTTTACATAATCCGCCGTGATCGTAACCTCGTACGCTTTATCGGTCTTGGAGATGGAGGATGGGTTATCCTTAAAGACAACATCCGCCACATCGGAAACCGCTACGGTTCCGCCGCTTCCTGTCGTGATCAGCATGTTCTTTACCTGCTCGACCGTGCGGTACATGCCTTCCGGATATTCTGCCTTGACGCTGACCTCATTTCCGTCGATGGTCAGGGTCGCGATCTCAGTTCCATCAAGCATCTGCTTTACCTGCTGTCCGATGGATGCCGCCGTGAGACCTTCCGCGGAAGCCGCCACCTGATCTACATTGATGGATACAACCGGAGCCGTGTTCTCCACATCGGAGTGGACATTCTTTACATCATCTCTGGCAACCATTTCGCTCACGATCTTGTCCGCGGTCTCCTTCACCGTGTCGTAATCAGAACCGTCAAGGATCACCTCATAATCATTCTGTCTTCCCATAAAGCTCATGGACGCAGACGCCTCGACCTCGATCGTACAGTTTGCAAAACCTGCCATCTCGTCTTCCCACTCTGCAACGATCTCATCCGTGCTCATCTTCCTGTCATCCTTTAAATAAGCGCTGACGGTTCCGCTGCTGCCGTTGTAACGGAGCATGTAGGAATCCACATCCTCGTGGCTGCTGACGATGGATTCCACCTGAGTCAGGATATCATCCGCCTTCTCATCGAGAAGACCCGGTCTTGTGGTGATCGTCACGGAGATTGTACCGTTATCATCGGATGTCATAAGCTCACTCTGCATGCCGCTCGCGAGGAAGAGTGTGGCTGCGACAAGTCCGATCGATCCCAGCATAACAATGGCTTTATGTTTCAGTACCGTCGGAAGAAGCTTCCGGTATCCGAACTGAAGCAGCTTCATAAGACCGGATAACGGTGCTTTTTCCCGTTCCTTTGGCTTATACAGCATATAGGTCAGCGGAACGACCGTGATCGCAGAAAGCAGGGACGCACTCATACAGAATACGATGGTCCAGCCGAGCGGTGTGAACATCTGACCGCTCATTCCGTTTAGGGTTGTAAGAGGGATAAATACGACACAGGTCGTCAGGGTGGAGCCGAGGACGGACATGGCAACCAGACCGGTACCTTCTAAAGACGCCTTCGCGTACTCCACGAACCCGCGCCCATCCATCTTATCCATGGCCCGGAAGCAGCTCTCTAAAACAACGATGGAGTTGTCGACCATCATGCCGACGCCGAGAACCAGGGCACTCATGGTAATGACGTTTAAGGTAAAGCCGACTCTCGTCATCAGGATCAGGGATACCAGAATGGAGGTCGGGATCGAGCTTCCGACGATCAGGGATGCCTTGATATCACCGAAGAAAAGCCAGATGATGATCATGGAAATAATAACTGCCAGAACCATCGTCTGAGCCACATCCAGGAGGGAGGATTTGATGCTGTCGGCGCTGTCGCGGGCGATCTCGATATGAAGTCCGGAATCTGCTGCCTCCAGAGATTCAACCGTTTCTTTTACATCTGAGGAAAGCTTCATGGCGGAGCTGTCCTGCTTCTTCGATACGGAGATGGAGATGGTCTCCTGTCCGTTATAGCGGGACACACCGCCCATCTGTTCTTCCGTGGTGTACACGTCGGCAATATCTTCCAGATAGACGATTTTTCCGCTCTGGGTCGTGATCGGAACCTTTTTCAGATCATTCAGTGTGCCGGCCTTCGCGGATGTTGTGACGGAGAGGGAGAGGTCGCCGTATTCCGCGGATCCGGACGGATAGGAGAGATCTGACGCCGCCATGGCACTTGTGATCTGGTTCACCGTCACTTTATATTGTTTCATCTTTACCGGATCGAGTTCCACCTTCACATACTCGGAGGAACCACCCATGGATTCCACCTGGGCAACTGTAGAAAGCTGTTCAAATACCGGTGTGATGTTCTGGTCTACATAGTCGTAGAGGTCTTCCTGAGTGTCATGAGTGATGGAAAGCATGATGTCGTTTCCACCGTTCATGTTCATCTCCATGATGCTGGTATTACAGTCCTCCGGGAGTCCGCGGATGCTGTTTAAGGAACGTGTCAGTTCATTGTAGGCATCATCCATATCCTGATCGTAATCATACTCCAGCATGATCATGGCATTTCCCTCGTTGGAGGTAGATGACATGCTCTTTACGCCCTCCAGCGTACTGACCTGGTCCTCGATGGGCTTTGTCACCAGCTCATCCATGTCTTCCGGTGTCGCTCCGGAATATGATGCACGCACGATTAACATCGGCTGATCTGTATCCGGCATCTGCTCCAGTGTGGCACTGAATACGGAGGAGATACCGAACACAAGAATACAGAGCAGTGCTAAGATCGTTGTGACCGGACGTTTTAATACATATCTCGTAAGTCCCATGATCAGCCCTCCTGTGATGCACTGCTGCCGGCAGCGCTGTTATCTGCGGCTGGTGTCTCGCCGCCTGCTCTGTCTGCCGGGGCATTCTCACCTGCCGGGGCTGCTCCGCCGTTATGGCCTGCTGCGTCCGAAGCTGCCTGACCATCCGGTGCGCCAGCTTCTCCGTTCTGGGCTGCCTGGCTGTTCTGATCACCTGCTCCTTCCGGAACTGCCTGGCTGTCGCTGCTTCCGGAAAGCTGGATATCTGCGCCCTCATACAGATTGTTGCTCCAGGTGCTCACGACAAGGTCATCTGCGGAAAGTCCGTCTATGACCTCCACATAATCGTCATCGTTGATTCCGACCTCGATGGACGCTTTTTTCGCCTTTCCATCTTCATACAGGTAGACGTAAGCGTTTCCTCCGCTGTAATACACAGCATCCACCGGGATCGTCATGACGTTTTCAGCTTTTCCCGTCGTAACGGTGAGCTTCACGGTACTTCCCGTCGCCGCGTTGTTGTCTGTATCGGTAAGCTGCGCTTCTACCTTAAACATTCCTGTGGAATCGTCCACCATGGTGTTGATCTCATCGATCATTGCATTGTATGTATTTCCGCTCTTTTCTACTGTCAGTGAATCGCCAACCGCAAGGTTCTCCAGCATTCTCTGGGTGACATAGAATGTCACCTTCTTCTCGCCCTCGCCGGAGATCACGCAGAGCTCCCCATTCATATTCGCCCGGTCGTAAACTTCCGCGCTGCAACTTTCCACCTTTCCGGAGATTGGAGCCGTCACACTGCTGTAGCTGACCTGCTGATCATAGGAAGTCTTCGCGGAATTGTACTGGAGCTGTGCCGTCTTCACCGCGTTTGTATACTGTTCATATTCCTGTTCGGAGAGATCGCCGCCATCGTAGAGGATCTGCATTCTTGCGAGATCACTCTGAGCCTTCTGAAGATTTACCTGCGCGGAATCCACAGAATTTTTCGCATTTGCAACCTGCTCCGTATCGATCGTAAAAAGGACCTGACCCTTCGTGACCGTATCGCCCGCCTTCACATAAACCGCCGTGATATCTCCGGACGCCTTTGCGTATACATGGACCACATCATCCGGTTCCACCGTCCCGGTCAGCTCCGTTGTCAGATAAATACTTCCTGTCTCCGGCTCCTCCGCACGGACCACGGTATTCTGGCTTTCCTGCTGCATACCGCCCATTCCTCCGGGACCACCGCCGGGGCCGCCCATACCACCCTGCATTCCGCCGCCCGACGAGTTTCCTTTCATCACGATTACACCTGCTGCCGCTGCAACTACAACGACTCCTGCTGCCGTACACAGGATGATGTTCCTTTTTTTCATGATCCTATATGCTCCCTTCCTGATGATCCTTGTTGTTTTCTGCCTCTTTGAATGTTATAGCCAATAATATAAAAGTCATTTGTGAACACTTTGTGAGGAAATTTTCAGGAAATTGTGAGGACTCTTTCACAGATGGGATTTTTATGATATATCTTTAGATAGAAATGCCAGCCGGCTATGACACAAATGTTGAAAAAACTTTTATGTCCAAACCGATTGTCTGCAAATGAAAGTGTATATTTTTATTAAATATACGTGTAATTCATGAAATTATAGAATAGAGGTACAATATTAATGTCAAAACTATTGATCGTTGACGACGATATCCGTCTCAGGAAACTGGTTCGGACATATGGAGAAGTGGAGCATTATGAATGTGATGAGGCCGCAGATGGACTTGCGGCACTTGAAAAATTGCAGAATGATCATTTCGATCTCGTGATCCTGGACGTTATGATGCCGGGACTCGACGGTTTCGAAACGTTAGAGCGGATCCGCAAGACCAGCGAGATTCCGGTGATCATGTTGACCGCAAGAAACGAAGAATACGATAAGCTCACAGGCTTTGGTCTCGGAGTGGATGATTATGTCTCAAAACCCTTCAGCCCGAAAGAGCTCATGGCGCGGGTGGGCGCGGTCTTAAAACGCAACGGAAAGAAAAGTACTGTTCTCTCCTATCAATATAAAGAGCTTGAGATCCGCCCGGATTCCCGCACCGCCTCCATCTCCGGGAAGGAGCTGATCCTTGCTCCGAAGGAATTTGACCTTCTTCTGGAGCTTGCAAAAAATCCCGGAACTGTCATGAGGCGGGACAAGCTTCTTCAGGACGTCTGGGGATACAGCTACTGCGGCGACGGGCGCACCGTGGACACCCACGTTAAATCTGTCCGTGACCGTCTCGGCCCGTACCGCTCCATGATCCAGACCGTATGGGGCGTCGGATATAAATTTGATCCTGATGCCGTGATCCGGTAATTCTGTCTGACTGCTCCCGCCGGGCACACCTCAGATACTGACTGGAATTGAAAAGCAATTACCGATAAAGGAAAATTATGGAACATATCAATGAAACAAAAAAATCTGAGCCGAAAGCTATTCACAGAAAAAAACGCCCCGGTCTGATGTTTCAGCTCTGGGGCATGATGATGGGGCTTGTTGTCCTGACCGCAGCCTGCATGTGGTTTGTTCAGGTCTTTTTCTTCGAACATACCTATGCGGAGACAGCTCTGTCCAACTCCTTAAAACAGTTGCAGCCGGTTATGAGCGACCTGACAAACCGGGACCTGACGGAAGATGATCGTCTTCTGCCTTTTTTGAGCCGGATGATCGACGGAACGATCTTTCTCGTAGACGATGCAGGGGAGCTCACCGATATTTACAGCTATGGCCATCTCCTTGCCGGTGTTCAGAATGAGCCTGAATACGGCATCTGGAAATTCATCAGAAATTCCGACGAGTTTTCCAATGTTAAGGCACGCCAGATCTATCAGAACGTATTAAAAAGCGATCACCATATAATCAATATCCATATTGGGATCCCTGTCACCTACGCCGGTGAGAACGCCTATCTTCTGATTGAAAATATGATCCGTACCGATACAGCCTTTACCTTCAACCGGATGCAGCTGATCATTCTCACCGTGGTCCTGACCATCGCCGCGTCCATCCTCGCCGCCGTGGGCTCCGGATATTTCACAAAGCCGATCTTTGCAATCAAACACACGGTGGACCGGCTCGCAGAAAATGATTTTTCCGCCCGCGCCGATGTAAACCGCCAGGATGAGCTCGGCGAACTGGCGGAATCTGTCGGACTTCTCGGCCAGGCTCTGGCCCGCGTCGATGTTCTTCGAAAGGAAGTCATCGCTAATGTTTCCCATGAGCTCCGCTCTCCACTTTCCGTGATCTCCGGCTATGCAGAACTTGTCCGGGACATTCACTGGAAAGATGAGGCGGCCAGAAACGAGGATCTGGACCTTATCATTGAGGAATCCAACCGGATGAGTGAGATGGTAAATGATATTTTAGATTACTCCCAGCTTCAGTCCGGCTATATCAGGCTCCGCCCGGAATCCTTTGATTTCACAGGTTTAGCGGAATCCGAGACCTCCCACTGTGCGGCAGCCGCCGCGACTTACGGGATCCAGGTCCGCTTTGAAGCACCCAAAGAGTCTGTTTTTATATATGCCGACCCGTTAAAGCTCAGTCAGGTACTCCGGAATCTACTCTACAACGCCATCAATCATACTCCGGAAGGCGATACCATTACCGTCTCCCTGGAAACCAAAGATGATCACACACTTCGGCTTTCCGTAACGAATCCCGGCGTCCCGATTTCAGAAGACGACAAAAAGATTATCTGGGAACGCTACCAGCGAAGCCAGCACCAGAGCGGCCGCCGCATGGGTACCGGGATCGGTCTCTCTATCGTCAGCACGATCTTAGATGCCCACGGAATGAAATATGGGGTGGATTCCGACGAAAAAGGAACCTCATTCTGGTTTGAAATCACAGAATCAGGTTCCAATCAGCTATAGGATGCAGCAGCTTTAGAAACTGCTGCATGATCCTATTCCTGTTTTGAGTTTTTTCCGTCAGAAGAGCTGCGTTAATATAGGAGCTCACACTCTTTTTATATACCGGAACCGGAAACGGCGGTTCTCCCCGGTCAGTCTGCCTGATGCTCTACCTCATAGGCATGTTCTTCTTTGATCTTTTTTAATGTCTCCGGCTCGCGGATCAGATCGAGGGCTGTGAAAGCAAGAACCTTTGCACCGAGAAGGATCGAATCGAGTCCTTTCTGTGAGCATGCCGCCGCAACCATCTCCTTGCTGTGGCCCTTGATCGGCTCGTCGCTGATATTGATGGTCGGCTGGATCGCCGGAACGACCTGGGAAACATTTCCGATATCTGTCGATCCCATAAGGCGCTCTCCTGCCGGATCTGCTGTCTCCCCAAACAACTTCAGATTCTTTTCATAAACCGCATCAAAGGATGGTGTCGGAACCATGTTCTCTACCCAGTTCTGATACGGCTTCATGCTGCCCTTTGCACCCATGGCCATCGCAGAGGCTTCCACGATCCGCTCTACCTTTGCGTAAACATCTTTTAAAGTGCTGGATGCGGCTGCTCTTAAGTAAAATTTTGCCGCTGCGTAATCCGGTACCGTGTTCGGTGCCTGTCCGCCGTTTACGATGATCCCGTGGATCCGAACATCATCACTCAGATGCTGGCGAAGAGCATTGATGGAGTTATAGGTCTGGATCAGCGCGTCCAAGGCATTGATGCCCTGTTCCGGTGCCGCAGCCGCATGGGATGCCTTGCCCCAGAATTCGATATCGACCGGAACACATCCAAGTGTTTTTTCTGTAAGGCGATGTCCAACTCCCGGATGGGCGGAAAGAGCCGCGTCAACGTCCTTGAAATATCCCTCGCGGACAAAGCTGCCCTTCGCACTTCCGTTTTCTCCGCCTTCCTCTCCAGGCGTTCCGTAGAGGCGGACCTCTCCGCCGACCTCATCGATCACGCTCTTTAACGCCGCGGCCGCCAGAGAAGAAGTTGCGCCAAACAGGTTATGTCCACAGCCATGTCCAAGTCCTACAAGGGCATCGTACTCCGCAAGGAAAACCATGACCGGACCGGGTTTCCCGGATTTATAGCTCGCCGCAAAACCGGTTCTGTGACCTGCCGCCGGCATCTCTACTTCAAATCCCACGCTCTTAATCTGATCTGCAAGACGCTTGGAAGCGAAAAACTCATAATTGCTGACCTCCGGCTTCTCATGGATCTCCAAAGCGATCTGCTGATATGTCTTGCCGTTTGCCTCTACATAATCCACAATTTTCTTCTGTAATTCGTCCATTATCCACAATCTCCTTTTCTTTTATCCCATAAATTCACTGCAGTATTCTTATAAGGAAAAAGGCCTGACAAAAACCTACTTGTCAGGTCTCTTAATGCGTATTATAGTTCTTTTCGCCTGAATTTTCCAGTCTTTTCTTCCGATTTCACTGATCTGTTCCGGCAATTATTTGTTACTGTTCACGCCTTGCGCAAACAGTAACTGATTTTGCCGATGCTTCGCATTCCAAATCGGCAAAATCCACTACCACCACTGTATTGTACGGAATTTTCAGTTCAGAAAATTCCTACCCGTGTACAGTAACAATTATTTTCCTGCTCTTACTTCCTCAAACTCCTCCTGGATCTCCTTTGACGGCTCACCGGTCGCAAGGCTGACAACAATCAGACAGAGCATTGCAATGATAAACGCCGGAAGAAGCTCATACACATTCCATGCACCGCCCAACGGGCGAACGCAGTATTTCCATACAAATACCATGACTCCGCCTGCGATCATGCCGACAAGAGCACCGTTCCTGTTGGAACGTTTCCAGAATAATGCCGCAAGGACCACCGGTCCGAATACAGCGCCAAATCCAGCCCACGCAAAGGACACGATTCCAAATACGGAGCTGTCCGGATTTCCTGCCAAAAATACTGCGATCACTGCGATAAAGAGGACCGTCGCCCGGGCAACATGGATCGTTCTCTTCTCCGTAAGGTTTACGCCAAACATCCCCTTTAACAGGTTCTCAGAAACAGCGGAAGATGCAGCAAGAAGCTGGGAATCTGCGGTAGACATCGTGCAGGCTAAGATTCCGGCAAGTGTGATTCCCGCACCCACGATCGCGAGGAATCCATGCTGGCTTAAGAGTGTCGCAACCTGAATGATGATCGTCTCCGAAGCGGATCCCTTTAACTCTGCCATCACGCCATTCTTTGAGAGACTGTAACCGACAACGCCGATAAAGATCGCAACTGCCATAGAGATTACGACCCATACCGTCGCGATTCGTCTGGAAAGTGATATATTCTCCTCGCTTTCCGTCGCCATAAAGCGGAGAAGCACATGCGGAACTCCAAAGTAACCAAGCCCCCAGGCAAGAGTAGAGACGGTTGTTATGGTTCCATAAGAGGAAGCGGTTCCTGCCTCGCTGTTATATGTAGCTGTTAATGATAAAAAGCCCGGCAGTTCTTTCGCATTTTCAAGAACATTCTGAACTCCGCCGCTCATGGATACACCGAAACATACCACAAGGACAAGCGCGATCGTCATAACAATACTCTGGATCAGATCCGTAAAGCTCGCTGCCATAAATCCACCGAGTGCCGTGTAACCGACAATGACGACAGCACTAATCAGCATAGCCGCCGTATACGGAATTCCGAATAATGTGGAGAACAGTTTTCCACATGCCGCGAATCCGGACGCTGTATACGGGACAAAAAAGATAATAATAAAAATTGCAGAAATTCCCAATAACAGTTTCGAGTCATCGCAATACCTGTTTGCAAAGAAATCCGGCAGTGTGATCGAATTCGTCTTTGCGCTGTATCTCCTGATGCGTTTCGCCACGATCAGCCAGTTTAAATAGGTACCGATGGCAAGTCCGATCGCAGTCCAGGATGCGTCACAGATACCGCTGAGATAAGCCACTCCCGGCAGTCCCATCAGCAGCCAGCTGCTCATATCCGATGCCTCCGCACTCATGGCCGTCACAAAAGGACCTAATTTTCTTCCGCCAAGATAGAAATCGCTGGAGTCATTGTTCCCTTTAGAATAGAAGAAACCGATTGCCAGCATCATCACCAGATAGGCAATGATCACAAGAAAAACACCGATGATCGCTCCATTCATTTTTCATACTTCCTCTCATTTTAGTCTGCTATATTAGTTTAATAAAGCGTTAATGTAGTTTAGTATATCAGAAAATGGCCGGATTGCAAGTGTTTTCCGGGGATTTGCATCCGAAAAAAGGTCGGCACATTTCCCGTGCCGACCTTTTCCTGTCTTTCTTCAATTTTCATGGGAGCTTGATTTCGGTATCATTACCGCTTCTCATCCCAGCTTCCGTCCTCCCGGACAAACCAGCCGTCCGGTGTCATGCGGTTTGCGAACATGATTCCCTTTGTTCCATCGGAAACCGGATTAAAGTAATACCACTTTCCGTCGATCTGGACCCAGCCGGTCTTCATTCCGGTGTTGGCATCCACGTAGAACCAGTTTCCGTAAACCGGATCAACGATCCATCCGGTACCCAGATAGCCATTCGAATCAAATGACCACCAGTTTCCATCGATCTGAATCCACTCATAACTCTGAGCTGCCGAAGAATTGCCGGATCCGGAATTTACTGCTCCCGCTGCCTTCGGATAACTTCCGTCTGCGTAACGGAACCACCAGCCTGCGTTTGTCTGTATCCAGTGACTGTAGCCATCATTCAGGCTTCCGTTGTCATTCTTTAACATCTCCTCGGTAAGTGTCTTTCCGGAAACAATACCGGAATTTTCATTCACATAGCCTTTTTTCGCATCCTTCGCGGTCGCTCCCTGTCCCGGATTGTTGGTTCCGGATTTCGGCATCTTGCTGTTCGCCGGTTTGGAAGTTTCCTCATAGTCGTCATTGTCACTCTCCAGATAGCGTGCTGTCAGAACGCCATTCTTCCAGGTGATCGCGTAGTTCTTTGCAGAAAGTCCGGACGGAATGATCTCGTAAGTATACTCACGGCTTTCCACTGTGTAATCGCAGGTTACAACCAGAGTTCCGGTAAGAACCGCTTCCGTCTCGCCGTTTACAAATCCATCATAAACAACTGTATACTCCGGTGCTTTTGCTCCGAATACAACGTTCTTATCCTCTGCAGTGATCACAAGCGGAGCCTGTGTGATCGCAAAGTCGTAGGAAACACTTCCCTCTGTGTAATTCTTTCCTTCCGAAACACGGTAAACCACACGGTACTCTCCCACATCGACCGGATCAGACGTTAAGACCTCATTCGTCTCCCGGTTCGTGATCACGCGGCTCACCGTACCGTCCCCGTCCGTTGCCGGAGTCAGATCCACAGCTTTTCCGTCATAGACACGAGTTGTATACAGATTCGCGGAATCGGTGAAGACCGGGGTTCTCTTTTCAACCGTCATCGTTCCGGATTCTGTTGTTACCTCATAGTTTTTGAGGCCTGTAACCTCCAGATTGATCGGATATGAACCGACTGCTGTTCCCTTCTGATAAGAACAATCAAAGCGAACGGTTCCTCCGGCACTTTCCAGGTTCTCGCCGTTTACAAAACCATCATAATCTGCCGTATATTCCGGAATCTCATCCAGATACAAAAGTTTCTGATCTGCCGCCGTAATTTTTAACGGAGCCGGTGTAATATCAAAATCATAAGCTACATTTCCGGCACTGTAATTCTTTCCGGCAGCAAAACTGTAAACAACATGGTATTTCCCGACATCAACCGGATCAGACGTTAAGACTTCGTTCGTCTCTCTGTTCGTGATCACACTGCTCATCTCGCCATCACCGTCTGTTGCCGGAGCCAGATCTACTGCCTTTCCGTCATAAATACAAGTCGTGTAGAGATTTGCAGAATCTGTAAGTACCGGTGTTCTCGGCTGAACACTGAGTGTTCCCTTATATGCAGTCACCTCGTAGTTTGCAAGACCGGTAACCTCCGGCTGAATCTCATAATTGCCAACCGGACTTCCGTTCTCATACTCACAAAGGAAGCTGATCGTTCCGCCAACGTTTTCTAATGCTTCGCCATTGACAAATCCATCATAAACTGCCGTAAACTCCGGTGCGTCCTCTTTATAAGTTACTTGCTTGTTCTCAGCTGTCACCGTCAGAGGTTTTCGCAAGATTGTAAAAGTCTTGCTTACGGCTCCCTGATAGTTACCACCAGCGATTGCTTTCACAGTAACCGTCGGTGCTGCATTGCTGCTGTCCTCTGCAGCTGCTACGTTGTTTGCATATTCCAGCGTGTACTCGGATGGATTTACCGGAATATTATCCAGAGTTACCTGTACCTGAGTCGGATCCTCTTTACCCGGCTCCTGAGCTTCTCCGCTGTAAGTGTAAGTACCGTTGATCTCAACCGTAGCGTTTGTAAAATCCGCCTTTCTGACCTCGATCTTCTTCGTGCAGCTGCCTGTATAATTTCCAGTTCCGTTGAAAGTAAATGTATATTCCCCTGCGGTCTGAATCTGAGTAACCGGACGCATGATCGTATAGTCAGTTCCCTGTGTAAGAATTTTGTTTCTGGCTATATCCGTTACCTTAATATTCCCATCTTCAACTTGATGTTCTTCCGTATTATAGATGAAATATTCCGGAGTCATCAATACAGATACCGTTGCATTTCCCTGGTTATCTGTGATCGGTTTCGGCTGAATCGTAACCCCATCAATTACTGTCTTTGTTCCTTCAACAAAAGCACTGTCTGACTTTGCTGTTACAATCACATGATGGGTTCCTGCATTTTCAGGAGCAGAAACCGGATCTTCTGTTACTGTGTTTCCTGCTGCGTCCTTCGTGCGCTGGTACGCAACAGTGTACTCTGACGACGCTATTACAGTTGTTGAGGTTTCCGATTCCTTTACAGTCACACCAGGATCAATCGCAGATCCGTTGTAGATCTGAGAAGTTCTTGCAAATCCAACATAAGCGTTAACCAGGTTCATTTTCTGGATCTGAACATCAAAAGTACCTGTCCGATCTTCATAGTTTGTGGATGTGACCTTGTAATCCACTTTATGAGTGCCGATTTCTTTAAATAAAGGAACCTCCGTGCTGTAAGTGCTATCTTCAGCACCATTCACCTTATAAAGAATCTCTAAACCATCGATCGGATTCGCTGTCGTTCCATCATTCTCCGCGTTTGTGCTTCTCTCCGCAGGAATACCCTTACCGGAATCTCCTGCGATTCCCTTGATGTCGTATACAACCTCAGATCGCTGGGCTGTTCCGGTGTAGGGGAGAGGCGCTTTTGCTTCCGAATTGGAATCCAGCGTTGCTTTGGTGATCTCGCCTTGGAGAGTCAGTTGGTTGGTCGTCAGTTCATAGTTATTTACCACCCAGTATCCCAACTCCAGACCAGACAGTATGACATCATTATTTGTTCCGACATTCTTTGATGAATAAACAGCAGTTCCACCACTACCTCGATTGAATCTCAGTATACTGCTCCGATTCACATTGTCGGCATTTTCAGCATAAAACTTATATTGTGGAGCAGCTTCAAATTGGGTTAATATAGTCTCCGGAACATCTGTCGTTCCATCATACACTTTTTTGTTTACTTCTTCATGATTATATACAATCGGATGAATCTTTTCTTTTTGAATCATGAAAGTAATGTTCCTGTCTCCAATAAAATTATTAAGTGCTTCCATCGCTGTTAGATTATTAGGGGAATACTTATCTGGAGCATTCAGGGTTACTGTATAATTCCCACCATCCCCGTATCTATTGTTCTGCATTCCATTAGGTTCTAAATGAGTGATCTTTGATACCTTCCAAAACTTATCATCTAGTTTTTGCCCCTTATATTTCACTGTAATTAAGGATTTAATGTCATCTGTTCCACCAGATACGTTCGGATTATATACTGGGCTTTCCGCTGTTGTTACCTCTATATCTCGATCTGAAAGATTTTTTGGATAAATCTTTGCCTTAAAATACTTAGTATCATTTGAGGTAATCTTATCTTCCTCCTGTGTCCGATACTCTTTCCCGCCGTCAATAATATGAATGTATAACCTTTTTTCGTCATATATCGTGTACTTTAAATTCTCATCTATAGGTGCATCAGACACATCTGTTACAGTCGGACATGTCTCAGTCCAATCTTCCACATTGAACCTATATCCATTGTAATAGCATAATTTATACTTGATTTTAGCCTGTTTGCTTACACCTTCTATTGTTACCATTGGATGCGATTTTCCATCATATGTACCTTCATAAGGTTTGATTGTAACTCCCGCCAATGCCTGCGGACGAACCGTCAGCGTTATAGTCACAGACTTCTCTGACCAGAACTTTGTACCTGCTGCTGTTGCCGTAATAGAGTAATCCTTTCCTGCACCGCCATTCTCTGTGATAAACAGCTTATTCCCCTCTATCTTACTTACATTCGAATCATAGTTTCCAGTTAAAGCATATGTTACCGTCTGCCCTTTCGGATTGCTGAAAAACTTGCTCAAGTCAATCTCAAAAATCCAGGTGAGTGTCTGAGTAGATGAGGTCGATGTAAATCCAGAATCTGGTTTCATTCCTCTTGCAATTGACCCGTTCCCCTCTATTGTTCCTTCTACTCCAACTTTTATAACGGTAGTCGAGCTGGCTGTTTTTTCTGCCGATTCTACAAGCGCATTCTGAACCCATCTGCCATTATTCACGAGCATAGAAGTAGATTTAAGAGCGGAATGATTATTTACTTCTAATGTACCATTATTTTCAATGTTACTCTGGCTATCGTTGTACATCCCTGCTGAGTTCAATTTTAAACATGCACCAGTGTCAATTGTCAGATTTCCCGCATTACAAAGACCATAGGGGCTGTTTCCCGAAACACTTACTGTCCCCTCTTTTATATGCAAAGTTCCGGTATTATGAATAACACCATTTACACCTTCCTTATCCCCATCCATGAACTCTGTTTGTATATTTACACCACCGCTGCAATTAATTATCAACTTTGACGAACCAGATCCCACATAGATCCCTGCAGATCTGTCCTTGTAATTATTGATATTCATCGTTCCGCTGCCTTTGATTTCAACATTTGCACCGTCATAAACCCTTAGTGGAGCATTCGAGCTCTCCTCCTGCATATTAATTTTGACCGCCCCAGTTAATATGACTTCAAACGTTTTTTGTCTGAATGACAACCTGTTCAATGTCGTATTTGACAAATTTATTTGATATGTTTCTGATGAAGAATCCTTTGTTACAACAACTCCTGCGATCTCAGATCCCTGATGTTTTAATTCCCCATTGTCCATATAATAGTAGAGGTCATTATTTCCATCAGATGTATAAAAGATGAAATTATTTTGAGGATCCACTTCCATCTCCATCACCGCATCCCCATCCAGGCCGACAACAGCTTCTATCGGCGACGTTTCCTTCGCCAGCTCATATTCTTCCGGAAGGACAGCTGTAAAGGTAAATTCACCCTCTGTCGGCCAGCGTCCCTCTGAATCCTGCACATAAGCATTTCTGGTCCAGTTCTCGATCTGGATCGTCTCCGTAATCGCAGTCTTCTCCGCACCGAGGACCTTGGCATCGATCTCAGCCGGGAGCATCGTGATAAGCTCGTCAAAGGATACCTGATCCTCCTCGCCTATCGACAGAAGAATCTTTCCGTCCACGAAATACGCTTCCTCATCGACCCAGTTCCAGGAGAGGATCTTACTTTTCTCGGATCCATTTACAGGGTCTTTCTTTGCTTCATCCTTCTTCGTATTGTCTCCAATCCCGGAGTTCTCCTCTTTCTTCGCGTTAGAGTCACTCGCTTTCCTCACATCACCCTGCTCATTTTCCTGACCCGCAGAGTTTCCATCCGGATTCTCTTTTATCTCTCCGTTTTCTCCTGTATCACTATCATCGGCATTCTCCCCCTCTGACAAATTTTTTGCAGCATCTGACGGTGTCGTGCGCATTTCCTGTGCGTTCAATATTCCTTCCATCTTCGCGAAATTGGAAAGCTCCTCCGCAAATGTTGTCAGACCAAACTGCGCATTCTGTATACACAGGATTGCCGCCATTCCGATCGCGGCTGCCCTTTGAAGTCGTTTTCTCATACTGTCATATCCTTTTTCCTGTCATGATAAGGCATTTTTTCCTAAATATATCGAACTTTTCATCAGCTCAAATATCTGACTGTATTCTACAATTTTTTCATTTGCCAATCAATAGACTTGGAACGAATAGACGCGTAATGGGAACGAATCGTTGCTATCTGCTCCTCACGAATTCGATCTCAGAAATATTGAACAGGATGCAGCCGCAATGCCCCGGAAAAGTCGGGAAGCATGTGACCTTCAGATTTGTATCGATCTCCGGGCTGTAGTCGATGAGCTCCAGTTTTTCCCCGTAAAGGACGGCCCGCTCATAGCTTCGAAGCCATTTGGAATCCATATTGCTGAAAAGACTTCCGAATGAATTTCCGATCAGCCGGTCTAACGGCAGTTTTTCCAGCCTCGCAAGTTCCGGATTTCCATAGCGGAAGATCCAGTCAACTGCGCGTTTCTCCTCATCAAATACCATCTCGATATCCGTAAATGCGAATGGGAGCTGATCGAAACTGCGGTAATAGTCATGGTACTCATCGTCCGTCATCGGTACTCCATGATTCTGAAATCCCCGGATCACGTCCTGCTGGGCATTCCGGAGTGTTTTCATGATCTCCCCTTTCTTACGGGCCGTATACCCCAGGGATTCCCCATTGCTGAGATTGATGGTATCCGTGACGTTATGGATTGCCATGACTGCTACAAGGCAGCCGCGATGCACCCGCAAAAATCCGTCCCCGATCTTCTCCTCGATCTCCCCAAGAGTCATCGTCGTCCGATACACCTGATCTCCCAGCACATGGATATTTGCGTATTTTCCATTCATCAGAACATATAAGATCGTACTCACTCTTAAAGCGATCGTTTTCCTCTCTGAGACGATCGTTATGTATCTTTCTTCTGGCATGAAACAGTTCCTCCGTAAGATTATATATTTTATTGAAGCTTTTATATCTGAAATTATAAGTGGATTTCACAGCAGAATCAATTCTTCCTGCACAAGATGTCGAAATTTGGATTTTTGAGATTCCCAAACACAGAAAGACATAAAAGGAGAAGTAAACAGATCGAATAGCAGAATGATGAGACAATCACTTCACAATATATCAGCTTTATTTTGATATATTGCGAAGTATAATATCTAGATAAAGTCAGTGCTACGTAGCTCCCCGAAAAAGATGCACACTTTTATATTTCTTTTAGCAAAAATGCCATATAGAGTGGAAGTGTAAGTATCTGTTCCGCACGTCCAACATTATAGTCTCCAAGTTTGATTGCATGACTGACATGGTATTTTTCAGGATGATTCAGGATTGTTCTGGTGCTTTTTGTATTACCTGTAGATGCTTTTACCTCTACCAATGTGCATTCACCTTTATAACGGATCACAAAATCCACCTCAAGTCCACTGTCTTTATGGAAATAGTAAAGTTTTCTTCCCATTTTACTGAAAATATCAGCAATCAGATTTTCGAAAACTGCTCCTTTATAAGCATGAAGATTTCCTTGAAGAATATCGTATTGCGTACCATCCTCCAACATGCTGACAAACAGACCACAATCGCGCATATACACTTTAAATGTATTTACTTCTGCATTTCCGTCTAAAGGCAGTTCCGTAATACTAAGATTATAACAGCGCACAATAATACCTGCATCCTCGATCCATTGCAAGCTTCCAGCATACTTTGAAGCGGTAGATCCCTTTTTGACAATTGAATACTGAAATTTCTTATTTTCTTTACTGAGTTGTTTAGGAATAGACTGAAAACATTCTTTGATCCTTGATTTATCTTTTTTTTCTGCGTATTTTATCATATCATCTTCATATGACCGAACAATATCTCGTTGAATCTGTAGAACTTCGTCCATCTGTTTTGTGCTTACAAATGTCTGTACTACATCCGGCATGCCGCCAACAACTGTATACTGCAAGAGCAACTGTTTCATACGCTTGTGCAATGCTTCCGGAACTGTTTTTTCATTCTGCAAACATGTTTTCAACAGTTCAATCACCGGAGTTTCAATTCCATTTGCCCACAGGAATTCTTCAAAATCCAGTGGATACATATCAATTACCGTTTCCGACCCAACTGGGACCGATTTTGGTTCTTTTCCATATCCTTTTACACCCAAAAGTGATCCCGTACCTATCACATCGTAACGCCCATCCATGCGAAAAAATTTCAAAGCTGTTCGAGCTTCTGGGCACTCCTGAATTTCATCCAGGACTAAAACAGTATTGCCACTTTCAAAGACTGCTTCCTTACCAAGTAAGGCCGAGAGCATCATAACAATCGTATCTACTTCCAGAGAGCCTGAGAATACAGCAACATAGTCTGGATTTTCAAAAAAATTCAAATACACAACATTTTTATAATTTTTCTTTGCGAAATCAAGAACAGAAAATGTTTTGCCACATTGCCTGCACCCCTTAATAATCAATGGTTTTCGATTTTCTGTGTTTTTCCAAGCGATTAATTTTTTTTCAATTTTTCTTTTCAGCATAATGATTTCACCTCTTTTCTATAGAGTACAACGGAATATTCATTTTTTCAAGGGAGTTATATAAGATATAACAAACTTTTTTAAACGACTTTTTGATAAAATATAAACTTTTTCAAGTGACTTTTTCGATAAAGTGCAAACTTTTTCAAGCAACTTTTTATAATAGACACCGCTGGTAAATGATTTTTTCACAAAAAAAGGACATCCACACTGGATATCCTTATAAAAAAGAGCACGAGGCGTCGCAGAACATCCGGGGGACGTTCGCCTGCGACGACCGGAGCGGAGCGTAGACATTCGAACCGTTCAAGCCCAGCAGGGCTCGAACACTCAAGAAACCTGCTGTCCACTTGATGACCCTTTCATTTTAGTTACTTATCCACACTTCATCTGCATCGCAAACTCTTTTTCCACAAAAAAAGAGGATATCCATACTGGATATCCTCAAAAAGCGAGCACGAGACGGGATTCGAACCCGCGACCCTCGCCTTGGCAAGGCGATACTCCACCACTGAGCCACTCGTGCACACATA
>NZ_WQPW01000153.1:0-325 GCF_018785465.1 Clostridium sp. MCC328 | reverse complement strand
AACTTGACAATAATGCACATTCAGTATTTTTACTCTATTATCATCTGATCCTGGTCGTAAAGTACCGGAAAAAGGTCCTGAATGATCCGATCTCGGATCGCGCACGAGAAATCTTTGAATATATCGCGCCCAAATATCATATCACCCTGGAAGAGTGGAATCACGATGAGGACCATGTCCATATCATGTTCCGTGCACATCCGAAGTCGGAACTCAGTAAATTTATCAATGCCTATAAAAGCGCCAGCAGCCGTCTGATCAAAAAAGAGTATCCGGAGATCCGGCAGAAGCTCTGGAAGGAAATGTTCTGGAGTCAGAGCTTCTG
>NZ_WQPW01000023.1:0-27281 GCF_018785465.1 Clostridium sp. MCC328 | reverse complement strand
TTACCTTCGGCTATATCCTTCCCACTACCGGGCGGATTCGGGACTTGCACCCGCTAGAAACGTGCGCCGCCGGGCGCACTATAAGAAAAGCAGGAGTAGAATCCTCATAATCCTACTCCTGCCTCATATATCGCCTATTCTTTTGTCAGATACTCCAACGCTGTCATCGCCATTGCTCTTGTACAGAGCTTGATATAGCGCTCGTCGATACAGAATCCCGGACTGTGTTTTGGAGAATTTCCACCGACACCGACCCATATCATGCAGGACGGAGCTTTCTGGAAATAGAATCCAAAATCCTCAGCACCTAAAAGCGGATGTTCTCCGGTAATCAGCCAATCTTCCGGTTTTCCGTCCCCGAGATCCACATGGATAATGTCCTCATATTTGCGGAAGGTGGCCGCTACAAAATCAGAGAACTTCTCATCGTTGTAGACTGCCGCGTAACCGGCACGGAATGCCAGATCACAGCTTCCCCCCATAGACTCGGCGATTCCATTGGAGATCGTCTCAATTTTTTTCATCATCGCTTCTCTGGACTCCTTCGAGAGATTTCTCAGCATGACGCCCAGCGTCACTTCATCCGCAATGATGTTCGGCGCTGTTCCACCGTGGATCATTCCCACATTTAAGGTCGCCCGATCCATCGGAGAAAGATTTCTGGAAATGATTCCATGGAGCGCTGTGACAATGGACGCGGCAATGTATACAGCATCCACACCCTCTTCCGGGGTGGAGGAATGAGCGGCTTTTCCATGGACTGTGATCTTATAGCTGTCGGAATATGCAGTCAGATAACGGCTTCCAACGACTATCTTTCCCGGGACCCCATTTTCCACATGAAGCGCAAAGCACGCATCCGGAATCTCATCCATGAGTCCGGCTTTGATCATCTCTCTTCCGCCGCCGCCATTTTCTTCCGCCGGCTGGAATACCAGCTTCACCTTTCCTTTCCACTGATCCTTTGTCCGGTTTAAGATCTCTGCTACTGTCAGAAGATTGGAGGTGTGGATATCATGGCCGCAGGCATGCATCACTCCCGGTACCTTTGATTCGAAGGGAAGTCCAGTCTTTTCCTGAATTGGCAGTGCATCCATATCGGCCCGCAGCATCAGGAATTTACCCGGCTTTCCACTGTCGATGGTTGCGATAATGCCCGGTTTACATGGACTTTCCTCATAAGGAACGCCAATACGGTCCAGTTCCCGGCATACGATCCTGCTTGTCGCAAATTCGTGAAACGAGAGTTCCGGATTTGCATGGATCTCATGCCTGATCTCAATCGTATGCTGTTCCAGTTCATCTGTTAAGCTTCTGATAAGTTCCCCTGTGTCCATCTGATTTCCTCCTTTAGAAGCCGATCGCTGTACCTACAAAGATCGATGCGATCATGATCACAAACAGCATACCGTAACACGGTATCAGGAATTTATACCACTGTTTTAAATCTACCTTTGCCATCGCAAGGCATGCCATTAAGTTTACGCTGGTCGGAGCGAAGAGGTTTGTGAAGCCATCACCGTACTGTAAAGTTAAAACTGCCATCTGACGGGTAACACCTACAACGTCGGAAAGCGGGGCCATGATCGGCATCATAACAGCTGTCTGTCCGGAACCGGAGTTGATCACAAAGTTGATCAGACCATTCGCAATGAACATTCCGATCGCTGCGAAAGCACTGCTCATATGGTTTAACGGAACTGAAATATAATAGACGATCGTGTCAAGGATACCGGAATTATTGAGAATAACGCTCATAACGCTGGCAAGGACCATAAATACCATAACGCCGCACATATCCTGTGTTCCTTTTACGAAGCGTCTCATGGTCTCATCAATATCGTAATGCGCAAGGAAACCTTCGATGAAGGCAACCGGCAGCATGATGGAGCCTAACTGTGTCATGCCAAGTCCGAGAGTCGGTCCGCCTGCCGCGAAGAAAATGAATGCTCCGAAAAAGATCACGAGGATCGCGATCTCACGGACAGTCATGGGACGGTACTCACCTGCGCCCGGAACATCTCCCTCTTCTACCGTGTTTTCTCCGCCAAAGTTTTTCGCATAGATTTCCGGATTCTTCTGGCATCGTTTTACCCAGAAGATCAGATATGCAGAAACCACCGTCAGATTCAAGATCGTAACAATTGTTCGGAGACCGGAACCGGAGTACGGAGCCAGACCCGCAATCTCCTGTCCGAGAAGGCCTGTTAACGGGTTGATCGGAGATGTCATAAATCCGGTAAAGGATCCAAGAATCACAAGACCGACTGCAAAAATACGGTCTGCTTTTAACTGCTTTGCGATCGTGATTCCAAGCGGAATAAAGAGCACAACTGTGGAAATCATGGATCCAACACAGCCTAAAAGCGCCGTTGCAAAAATATAGATCGGAATGATGATCAGGGCTTTATCTTTTAAGCGATGGATCAGGTTACTGAGCGCCCGGTCCAGAACACCTGTGGAATTTACGATTCCCATCATACCACCCATGATGATCAACGTTACAAATAATTTGCCGAACGTACTGTAAACAAGATCGCCGACTGCCAGAATTACCTGTGCCGGATTCAGATAGATCTTATCGATAATCTGGTATGTACCCGGAATTGCCATCTTTCCATCGCGTTCATAGGCGCCGGAAGGAATGATGAAGGACATCACGTAGACTACCGCGATAACAATGAGGATAACTTTCCACATGCTCAACGGTGCTTTTTTCTTCTTTGCTTGTGTTTCACCCATAGTGTCTCTCCTTTTTTGTCTACAAATGTTTTTTGTTTGAATTTTTTTACAAATCCCCACAATGAATACTATACTCTGACTTTATCGGACACGCAAGCAATATTTTATTTGCCACGAATATTCCTTGTTATTTATGTTTTCAGGGTGTGTTTGCTATACATTTTTATGACATGTATAGTGACGGAGTTAACTTCCGGAACATGAAGTATCTATCATTTATCTGCCCGCTTTCGCTGTTGTTTTGCAGATATATTTACATAATTCGCTCACATTTTTTAGTACCTCACCGTTATGATCCATTTTTAATTGCCATTAAATTTTACAACTTAATACTGTGGAATATCTCTCCCTCCAGAGTTTTCCAGACAGCTTCTCCGGTCTTCAGGATCATGTAACTGTGCTCACTTCCCTCCTTCGGAATCGACACAGAACCCGGATTCAGGTACAGATTTCCATCGCCGAATGGTTCCCACGCCGGGATATGGGTGTGGCCATGAAGAAGAATGTCCCCTGGCTGCATCGGCGGAAGTGCGTTTAAGTTAAAATGATGACCGTGAGTGGCGTAGATCAGGCGGTCCGCCGTTGGGATCACTGCGTAATCCGCGAGGATCGGGAATTCCAGAACCATCTGGTCTACCTCTGTATCACAGTTTCCGCGAACGCAGAAGATCCTGTTTTTCCGCTCATTTAACATTTTGATGACTTCCTTTGGGTCGTACTCTTTCGGGAGGTCGTTTCTCGGTCCGTGGTATAAAATATCGCCCAGAAGCAGGAGACGTTCCGCCTGCTCCCGGTCGAATGCCTCCAGCATCTTTTTGCAGTAGTACGCGGAGCCGTGGATGTCGGACGCGACCATAAGTTTTATCATTTCAGCAAATTCCTTTCCTTTTACAGATCAGCACATCTATCTCCATGCTGCTCTTGCCTTCTTTAGATTTCATCGTTCCTGCGGTTTTTTTCAAGCACATAGACATGTTCTGTCACAGTTTTATTTAACAATTTCCACTCCAGATCCCTGTTCGTATGATGATACCGGAAGCCGCATTTTTCTGCCACGCGCTTCGATTTTTCATTCCCGTCAAAATATGCGTACCAGATTCGTTTCAGCCCCAGATCTTCAAAACCGTACCGAATCAATTCCTTTACCGCCTCCGGGATGATTCCCTGCCCCCAGTACGGAGTTCCCAGCCAGCAGCCGATCTCTCCCTCATCTTCTGGTACCGGCATATTGCATGCCTCGCCCACTGTAAGGCCTGCACAGCCCACCGGCTTTCCGGTACTCTTTAAAACCACCGCATACGTTCCATCCGCCGATAAAACTTCCCGGATGATCTCTCTGCTGTTCTCCACACTCGTATGCATCGGCCATCCTGCTTCCGGACCGACCTGCGGGTCTTTCGCATATTCGTAGCAGCTCTCTGCATCGCTCTCCTGCCATGGTCTTAAAATCAGGCGTTCTGTCTGTAATTCCATCTTTATTTATCTCTCCTCCGTTTTCTTATACAGGTGATTCTCCGTTAATACTACCAGATCACCTTCATCAATCCCCTGCTCATAAAGCCAGTCATCTTCCTGACGGATCATCCGCTCGTTTTCCTTAGCGTCTTTCAGCCGGACGAAAACTGTTTTCTTTGTCCCTGCGGGGCGTTCCTCACAGCCATAGTCATCCTCCTGAATCTGGAGAATGATGTATTCCTGTTCGTTTTTCATTTTACACACTTCCCTCATAATCTGGCTTTTCACTTAACTTTTTTATAAAACAATATTTTCCTTTTCCATGCCCTTTGACCGTTTCAATGACCTCTGCGCTTATCAATAACTTTATTACTTCTGATGCTCTGGTTGCTTTTAATCCTGTCAACAGCATTATATCTTTTCTTCCAAACATGTCTTCTGTTCCGTATGCTTCATATATGCGTAGGATATGGTCCATTGTTTTATCGGACAAGCCAGGAATCATTTTTTCAAGAGGTTTACGAATGTTCGCTTTTATACTCTCATCGTTCGCTTTTTGCATTTCAATGTCCTCTTTTATACTCTCATCGTTCGCTTTTGGAGGAAACACAAACTTTCCGCTGATATGCATGACCCGATTATGCAGTTCATTTTCTTCATTTAACAACAGATTTCGCAGAAATAGCTCTAAATACTCTGTTGTTTCATGAATCCCGATTTTAAAATTATTATAATTTGCCCGCACCAATGCATTTCTAAAATACCATGCATTCTCGGCAAATATATCATTGGTGGCATCAAATCCCAGCGTTCTTAAATACTTGATAAAAAATACTGCCGTTGTTCTGGTATTTCCTTCCTCAAAAATATGGATTTGCCATAGCCTTGAAACAAACACTGCCAGATGATGAATTATTTCATTGATTGACAGCCCTTTATAGCTGAATGTTCTTTCTTCGGAGAAGTCATATTCCAACGTGTCACGGAGTTCAGATGCATTTCCATAAAGAACTGTTTCTCCGTCTAATACCCACTCTTTTTTTGTGATGTTATAATCCCTGATCTTTCCGGCGTGTCTGTAGATTCCAGTAAATAGTTTTTTATGAATCGAGATATATTCATTTGGAGTAAAACTAAAACCCGTTTCTGACAAAACCTTTACGATCCGGACAGAAACCTTATCCGCTTCCTCCGTTCTGTCTCCAGGATCCTGTTTTGGGTTTTCTTCATAGTAGCTATTTAAAAGCGAATTTGCCTCATCAATTGAAATATCACCTTCGATATTCCGAATCGCAGTATCGATCAGATATTTTGACGTTTTCAGCCCATCTACTGCCTGCAGCCCAATTGCTGTCTGCCATGCATAGCCTTTTTCACGTTTATTCGGTTCTGATTCTCTTATATATTCTTTGAAAGGATCCTGATTCATTTACATCTCCTAAATATCATATGAGGACTCTATAGAAATTAATAGGCAGTGACCGACTACTGCCAAACAAGAGTTTGATATTTTTACAGCACAAGCTATGTTCTAATAATTCATAAAAAATATCGTGTGACTGATGTCCAATTTAAAGGAAATCCCATTATTGTAAGCAACTCCTTTTCAGCTAGTTGACTACTTTGTCTATGATATGTATGTAACACCTTAATCAGCGAACTCTTAAAATCAAGAAAGCTTTCTTTTGGTAATAAATAACGAAAAGCAACAACCACACCAAACAAATCTCTTTTTCCATAAACATACTGAATTCCTTTTTTCGGAATACCAAGTTTGTCATGAAGTTTGGTGTCCGGAAAATCTATTTGTGTTCGGAAAGAGTATAAGCGTTCATTGTGAGCACATACATTTCTAAACAGAGTAAGTATTTTTAAATATTGTTCCAATGTTTTTTCTTTTACATGCGGAAAATTTTTGCTAATGCTGCTCTGTATTTGAGATGGAAGCAAAGTATACAGTTTTGAAATTTGTCCGTAAGTAAGTGTATTTATCAGCACCCATAACGGAACATTGTGATACACCTTACGTTGGTGAACCACATATGTATGATCCTGATTCTTATTTGCCTGATAATCAAGAATGTTTATAAGGCGATTGATATCATTCATTTTTTTCAGGCTGGGATTATAATTATGAGGATCAAGATATTCCGACTGTTGTTCACCATGAACTGAACAGAAATGATAGGATATCAATTGACGCATTCGACATTCGATTTCACATAGATATTTAAATATAAGTTCGCGTAGAGATAAATCAAAATGATACAACGCTAAAATATCATTGAAAGACGCACCATTCTGATAAATGCGTGTCATCGGATCAATAAACGGAATTTTGTATCCTCCAATCAGTGAAAAATATCCAATATTTTTAAGAACCTCTTTCGCCGACTCTGAATCATTTATTATAAGTTTCTTTTCATTGATGAGCTTTTCTATCTGCTCATCATATGTAAGAAATGGCTTTGCCAACCGATCCGTCTCCTTTCTGTACAAAAAAAGGAGGGCCCTCAGGTCCTCCCCCGGTCCCAGTCCTCGCGAGTATCTGGAACCTGATCACTGCCTACACTCTACCACAAAACATGCCAAAATACAAGTAGAAATCGAAGGATTTCAACCTGCTAGGCATGAATAATAGAATAGGCACAAGTGTATTCTATGCATAACATATGGCAAATATACTCCCTGACAGATCATCTGTCTGTTTGCCTCAGCGTTTTTCATTTTCCCATGCCCTTTGACCGCGTGAACCTAATACGCTTTGCTATACGCCGCAGTTGTTGCAAATTTTGCAACAGCTGAACTTGTAGTTAATTCTTGTCAGCAAGCCGTGATATCTTTTTTAGTTAATAATGCCACAGTCTCAACGTGCGGTGAAAGTTACTTCTTATACTAAATAGCGAAACCGTAGTCTTTTGCGAAAAAGTTCATGCCCCACTTAGGGGGATAGCGTTTACCCCAGCTAAAACCACTTACTTCTTTGTATTATCAATTCTTATATCATTCAATGGTAATGATTTGAATAATTTCAGTACTTTTTTCGCTAAAGTCTCCAACTCCTCAATTTGCCTAAGTAACATATCAGCTTCATCTTTAGCTTCCTCCGCCAATTCAGCAAATGCGTTACTTGCTGCACTCATAGCTTTATCTACATAATAATCTAATTTTTCATCATAAGCCTCAGCATAGCATTCACTAAGATATTCATCCTCGAAATCTTGTTCATCAAACTTAGCCAAATCATAGACACTTCCCGTAAAAAGCATCTCCATATTTTCAATCGTATGGCTTGCTTCTTCTATCACAGTATCCAAATTATCAATTCCCTTTTCATAGAACACACGCAAGTCAAATATTTTATTAACTCTTTTTAATAATTCCAGGTATTGATAACATATCTCCTTTGCCTTCTCTAAGTCTCTTGTATGTAAAACACTGCTTGTAGTATTATAATACCATTTTTCTATTCCCCTATGATCTGAGAGTAAATAAAACATCTGATAATACTCTTCATGCATTGCTCCAAACATTGCAATACTCTTTCGTATTGCCGTTTCTAAAAACAAAAGTTCTTCATCTGTCTTATATTCGCTAGAACTATCAATAATCCACGGAAACACTTCCTCTTGTAGAAATTCAATAAAATCAACATCTCTGCTTATAAAGCCCGACTCAAAATTGTCTGCACTTTCTTCAGAAAAGTTTGACGATCCTACATACGCAATATTATCAGTCATAATAATTTTTGCATGATTTGAAAAACAAAAATAAACCTCTGCTTTATCCGCAATCTTTTGTGGAGACAACTTACTTTTATATAATGAAATGCTTCTTTTGGCCTTATCTGCATAGGTTTTTCCAAAATAGGATTCCCAACGTCCCGGAATATTTGATACAATACATATCTCTGTATCTTTTTCACAATCCTTCAATGCTTTTAATAAGACATTTTGGTCTTTTGAAATATTATACGTCAAAATATGTATCTGACTTGCATTTTTAAAGTCCTCGATAACAGCAGAATATGTCAGTTCATCTTTCGACATAATAAACTCTGCATCTTCAAGCCTCTTTGAAATTATCATTAACAATATACCTCGTATGCTACAATTTTAATTATTTTCTTTTAGCAAAACTCTCAATTATTTCTCTATCTGTTCTTTCTTCTGTTGGATCATCAGAAAAGAAAAAACTCAAGTTTGTATCACTAAAATATCTTTTGTACAAATCTGGTCTTAATATTTCTGCCTTATTGCTATTTTCAACACTTCTTCCATTAGGCGTCCCATCTTCTTTTTTACCATTTCTTCTAACATCAAAACAATATATCGCATTAGGATTATTGCCCTCTGTTCTTCTTCCAATAAGTAGCCTCTCTTCTGAAGACTTCACAATCACCTTTTCTGATGGTATATAACGTGAAAATATAGCAGAAAAATCTTCAAACAAATCTCTATTGGCGTTACCTTTTTCAACGCCGAAAAATTCACAGAATTCATACGCACTATCAAAATGTACATTATAAAAATCAATATATCCCTTAATTGATACATTTACATTTTCCTGCTTTATAAATTCAACCGTTGCCTTTGCATACTTTGAAGGTCTTTTTTCGTTTTCTCTATACAATTTTAAGATAACAATATAATTCTTATTTTTATATGGAAAGAAAAAAGAATCAATAACCCATTTTTTTATTTCCATATCTTTTAACAATAATGGTAAATTTTTGAATCTTATCTCTTTTTTCAAGTCAGACATCTAATCCTCCCTAATATCTATGTACAAGGCAGAAGTTTTTAATATATGCTAAAAATATGTCAACCGAAATACATTTTACCTTTTTCTTGCTGATGCTGCCGCCTCTTTCCGTTCTTTATCGTTCAGTTGAAAAATCATATGAAATACTTTCATCCTATTACCGGTTTCAGGAACAATATGTTCGCTAGTAATCATTAAAGTACCTTTTAGCAAAAGCCTATTATTCAGCAGAGTCTCAAAACACCCCACTGTTTTAATATTCAAATGTTTCATTCAAAAGACCTGAAAACACACATTCATTTTCTCCCCTTAATATCCAACAAACCGCAGAAAATCAAGGTTTCTTTGAAAGCAGACAAACGGTTTCAATATTCCCCTGAACTTTGATTTTATACTGCATAGCGAAAGTATGCAATATGGTTTTTAAGTGGGGTAACGGTTTTATCCCCCATCGTTACAGTTATCCACAATATTCCTTAATTCATTTTCATAGTAATTATCCACTTTATTAATATCTTCTTGACTATAATATCGGCAAACATGTTCACTATCTTCGATAACTTCTTTTGCGCCTTTGGTTAATCTTTCTCCACCAACTAGCCAGTGTTCTGCATCTTGTGGATTTTTCTCACAATCAGCAACAAATTTATCAGCTACTGGTTTTCCAATTCTCCCTCCATAATTTTTTGCATCTATTCTAACCTTAATTTTTTTCTGAGATAATACAGGTTTTTTCTCTTTGTCATGTATAATTGCATTCATTAATTCTCCAATATTATGACCGCATTTCATCTCCAAGTCTAATCCATCATCAGGTTCATTTGTATATGTAGGCTTCTTTATATCAATATCTTCTCCTGCTTCTTCCATCTTAAAGATAGTTTTCATCAAATCTCGTTCGCCTTTTTTTCCTTTATCATCATTTATCTTTTTACTCATCAGCCTACCCCACAATAACAAAAACTTCATCCTGATGTGCATATTTATCTTTCTTTTTATTCAAGATGTTTCGAATCTCTAAAATGACATGCAATCTATCAAGCTTCACATTTTCTTCTTTACAAGAAATCTCTTTTTCTATAATTTCCTTCATAATTTCTTTTGACATTTGCACACATTTTTTTAAGATTTTATCTATATCTGCATTCAGAATAATCTCCTGTAAATAACACTCTTCTTCTCCCTTCTCCCAAAATTCTTGTTTACAAACATATTCTTTGAGAATCTCCTTATACAAATCATCAGACATTTCAACTATAGCGAGATTACAACTATTTTCCTCGCTATATTTTTGTTCTTCCAATTTAGAATACCTTGTTAAATATAAACTCATACTCATTTATTTTCTTCCTCCATAATCATTTCATACAAGCTATTTGCATTAACATTTTCAATCTTTTTCCCCTTATCTCTAAGTAATAATCTTTTCATCATATTCTTCACATCTGAAAATGTCATTTTTTTCTCAATTATTTTTTCTGCAATCTTATGATTTACTAGTTCATCATTAAAGAAAATATGAAATGGATTTTCCTCATTGGTCAAAAAATGTTCCATATCTTCAATGCTGTTATTAGTTATTTCGATTTTATAAGTAAACCTTCTTACAATGGCAGAATCCAAACTTTCCAGATGATTTGTCGTACACATCACCATCAGATTTGGATTGATTTTATCCAGATAATGCATAAAGATTGTCAATGCACGCTTCATATCTTCTAAATCTTTTGATTCTCTTCTATTTGGCAAAAAAGCCTCTATCTCCTCAATCAATAAATATACAGGATATTTTTTTGATTCATTCAATAGTTCTTCAAACACTTCATTTATTTTTTGTGCTGTTTTCCCCAATTTTTCAGAAACTAAAGCTGCCATATTCAGTTGATAGTATGATGCACTTGTGTTTTCCAACATACAATCATAGCATATAGATGTTTTCCCCGTACCTGGCTTGCCAAAAAGCAGAACATTTCCATTAATATTAAGGAACTTCATATACTCAATATTCTCTATGTCCATATCAAATATAATCTTTGAAAGAGTCTTAATTTCATCTCTTTCTTTTTCAAATCCTGTTAACGCTTTGACTCTTGTTTTCATTTCCTCCTTATCTAACATAAATAAATATTTTTCGTCCATTGACTTCACCTCCTAAGCTAATTCAAATATTATTGAATATCCAATCCCTTTCCTTACTTTTGCCAAAATGTATCCTTTCGCCAAAATGTATATCTCCCATTCCCCAAAGCCTATCCCCTGGGGTAAACATCCGATTATATCACCACTCTACGGAGACAGAAACACACATCTATTTTATTCCCAAAATGGCGTAATCCTTTGATTTATTGGGCTTTTCTTGACAGAAGGCAGACTGTTTCAACATGCCCGGACATTCCGAACATGTCGACAGTTCTGACACGTTTTACCTCATATCCGTTTTCTCCGAGGTACTTCACATCTCTCGCCAGGGTTGAGGAATCGCAGCTGACGTAAACTACTTTCTCCGGTGCCATCTTTACGATCGTCTCAAGGCAGAGCTCATCGCAGCCTTTTCTTGGCGGGTCGACCACGATCACATCGGCTTTGATGTGATTCTTTTCGTACTGTTCCGGAAGAACCTCTTCGGCTTTGCCGACAAAGAATTCTACATTGTCGAGACCGTTGCGCTTCGCATTCTCCCTCGCATCCTCGATCGCTGCCGGAATGATCTCGACACCGCAGACTTTCCCGGCTTTCTGGGCGAGGAAAGAAGAGATGGTTCCGATTCCACAGTAGAGATCCCAGACGGTCTCACCGCCGTTTAAATCAGCGAATTCCAGAGCTGTTCCGTAGAGACGTTCTGTCTGGACCGGGTTTACCTGATAGAACGATAGCGGAGAGATCCGATATTCGATGTTTCCGATCTTATCCGTGATATAACCCGGCCCGTAGAGATTTTTGATCTCGGTTCCCAGGATCACGTTTGTCTTTTCCATATTGAAGGACAGGGAGATACTGTCTGCGCCGGCTTCACGCATCCGCTCGATGAACTCTTTCTCATGGGGCAGTTTCTTTCCGTTGATCACGAGACATACCATATGTTCACCGCTGGCGAAACCTTTTCTTAAGAGAACATGGCGCACAAGTCCCTTGTGGTTTGCCTCATCATAAGGTTCCACACCAAAATCTTCCATGAATTTTAACACTGCCGCCAGATAATCTTTATTTTCCGCACATCCAAGCAGGCAGTCCAGCTCCGGTACCGGGATCAGGGAGTGGGTCCGTCCGGCAAAGAATCCCGCCGTCGGTTTTCCGTCTTTTCCGCGGCCGATCGGGTACTGCGCTTTGTTGCGGTATCTCCACGGGTCTTCCATCCCAATGATCGGTTCCATGACGACCGCGTCCGGCACTCCCGCTGCCTGTTCCGCCTCTTCCGGCAGGAACAGGTTTTCCATGCCGCCGATGCGTTTTAAGTGATTGTATACTTTCTTTTCCTTGAATTTTAACTGCTCTTTATAGTCCAGTTCCTGAAGCTGGCATCCGCCACAGGCTCTCGCCACCGGACATTTCGCCTCCACGCGGCCTTTTGCCGGGGTGATGACGCGCACAAGACGGGCAAAGCCGTAATTTTTTTTCATTTTCATGGCTGACGCCTCGATCGTATCCCCGATCAGGGCATCCTTCACGAACCAGATATATCCGTCCACGCGGCCGATACCTGCACCGTCCTCTCCCATGTCCTCGATGGTCACTGTAAATATATCGTTCTTCTTGATTTCCATAATTTGTTCCTTCTATATAAATATTCTTGTTGTACATTTTTATCGCTGAGCCCACTCTGTCCTTTCACCTCACTAGCCCAAACTAATAGCGTATATCCCGTACTGAGAATATACCGAATACACAAAGTGCAGAACAGACCTAAAAATAAGACTCAATGCTCAGTTTTTCTTAAGTATACAAGAATTACTCCCGCATTTGCAACCCCCATCACATAAACGAACGTGAAAATCTCTGCCCTATACCGCATACAGGCAAAACAACAGTGAAAAAGTGAATCCGATCCGCATTTTCAAATGAGTCACGTTTTTACGTCAATACAAAAAACCGGCTCCCCGCGCCCCGAAAACTCCCATTCAGAAGTCCCCGGAACCGGAAAACCAGTCTTAACATATCAACTCTATACGTTAAACATTATGTAAATCGCAATGTCCAGTGGGTATTCGCAATCCACTTTGCTGCTTACCTGATTCGATTATGCTCTTGCCTCAGAACCTGCCTTCTTGCTTAACAGCTCCTTACCGGATGTAACAACGATGATCACACCGAGAACCATAAGAAGGATCGCAACGATCAGCTGAAGTCCTTCAACCATAAATACTGCGGTACCTGCGCTGAATGCGTTTACAAGAGCAAGCGTTCTCTGAACCAGTGCTGTGAAGGTTACGCAGAGCATGATCACGCACGGTACGATCAGGGTCTTGTTCTGTCTGCCTGTTACCTTTAAGAATACGCAGAGTGTGATCAGAACAAGTGCACTTAACAGCTGGTTTGCGCTTCCGAATAACGGCCAGATGTTGGAGTAACCGACTCTTGTAAGGATATAGCCGAATGCAAGTGTAATGATCGTGGATACATATTTGTTGCAGAGGAATTTTCTCCAACTCTCCGCATTCTCCATATCGTCTACGGAGAAAAGCTCCTGGAAGGACATACGTCCGATACGTGCTACTGCATCAAGGCTTGTAAGAGCAAGAGCGGATACACACATGGTCATGAAGCACTGTGCAACATAGATCGGAAGACCGAACATCTCAAGAAGTCCAGCAACACCGGAGGAGAAGATCTGGAACGGAGTTCCTGCTGCTGCGGTACCGTCAGCGGCTGCAGCGGCGCCTGCTACGCAGAGTGCAAGTACGGCTAAGAGGCTCTCAAGAACCATTGCGCCGTAACCAACTTTTAACATATCTTTCTCGTTCTCAACGGTCTTGGAGGAAGTACCGGAGGAAACGAGGCTGTGGAAACCGGAAACGGCTCCGCAGGCTACGGTTACGAAAAGGATCGGGAACATGTTTCCGAGCTTCTCATTTGTGAAGCCTGTGTACATCGGAAGGTTCATGTTCGGATGCGCAACAACAATACCGACAACAGCGCCGAGGATCATTCCTGCAAACATGAATGTTGTCATGTAGTCACGCGGCTGCTTTAAGAGCCACATCGGAAGAACAGATGCAAAGAAGATATACGCAAATGTGAATCCTGTCCATGCGTCCTTACCGCCGATTAACGGAAATGCCATACCGATTGCAAGAGATGCAACCGTGCATGCAAGTCCTACGAAGAACTCGCTCTTGCCTTCAAGGTTGAGCTTCTTCTGAAGGACACCGAAAACCATCGCAAATACGATAAATGCAATGGAAATGGAGCCTGCGGCGCCGTTTGTCTGAGCCGCTGCTGCCAGCTCTGTAACGCCATCCTTAACCGTATAAGCATTGAATGTGCCTGCAACCATGTCAGCAAAGGCTGCGATAACAATCAAGGTAAATAACCAACAGAAGATCAGGAATAACCGCTTACCTGTCTTGCCGATGTACTTCTCGATCAGGAGTCCCATGGACTTACCTTCGTTCTTTACGCTTGCGTAAAGAGCGCCGAAGTCTGTGACCGCTCCGAAGAAGACACCACCGACAAGGATCCAGAGAAGAACCGGAACCCAGCCGAATGCAGCCGCCTGGATGGCACCCGTTACAGGACCGGCACCTGCGATAGAGGAAAACTGGTGTGAGAAAACGATCCAGCCGTTTGTAGGTACATAATCCTGTCCATCTTCATGTGTATAGGCAGGTGTCTTTGCCTTCGGGTCGATACCCCAGGTCTTTGCCAGCCAGCGTCCGTATACCATATATCCGCATAACAGACACACAGCTGAGATGAGAACGATTACTAATGTGTTCATGTCATTTCGCTCCTTTGTAAATTCATTTCGTCATACCGGAATGTCGCGAATTCCGGTCCCTATTGTCCATCCATATTCAAAAGGGGGTGAAAAAACAAAAACCCCCCGTCTCCATAGGGATTGCTCCCTTAGAAGACGAAGGATCTAACATTCTCCGCGTTACCACTTCTGTTGCCGAAAAACCGGCCTCTCAGTCCCATCCTCCTCAAGTATCTGCTGTACTCTCAGATGAATCGGTCCCCTTTTAACGGTGAGGTTTCCGTCCGGAATTACTAAAATGAGCTGTTCATCCCGGCTGCTTCCAGGTGATAACCTTCTAATTTCTTATCTGCCTCGCACCGACCGGCAGCTCTCTGAATAAGATCCTGTTAGAAAGTCCTGTCCCGTTCATCGCATTTGAATATGAACAACACTCATTTTAGTCACAAAAGTGATTTTGTCAACCGTTATTTTTTGATCTTTGCGGTTTCTTATCAGTGCAAAGCGCACATATATCTTTTACACACGGACATTTTGTGTCATCTGTCTTTCCATGACAAATTATTATCAAAATTATGCACGATTTATGATCCGTCGCGGGTCAATTTTTCTACATACTAGTTTTCACTCGTCCGGCGGACATTCGTCTCCATGAAGCGGTTGTAGCCGAGCCAGCCCATGTTGTCCCCGGCACCTCTTAAGATCTCTGTCATGGTCTCCATTTTCGCGTCCGCGTTGTCCGCAAGATTTAATGCCATCGCCTCGATCAGGGCTGGTTTCTTCGGGGAACCGTACTCAAGCTCACCGTGATGTGCAAGAATGCAGTGGATCAGCTCACTCTCCAGCTTTTTCGGGAATCCCGGCATCGTGTCGATCCGCTCTTTTACCATCTGGGAGCCGATGATGATGTGGCCGAGAAGCTGTCCGTCATCTGTGTAGTCATTCTCCGGGAACGCGGAAAGTTCTTTTGTCTTTCCGATATCATGGAACATCGCTGCCGTCAAGAGCAGGTCGCGGTTCAGCACCGGGTACTGTTTACTGAAGTAATCGCACATTTTTACAACACTTAAGGTATGTTCTAAAAGTCCGCCGACGAAGCCGTGATGAACGCTCTTTGCCGCGGAATGGAAGGAGAACGCCTTCATGAACTCCGGGTCGTTGAAATAGCCGGATGCCAGCTTTCTTAAGTACTCGTTCTTGATGGTTGTGATGTACTGGGTGAGCTCATGCTGCATCGTCGGGATGTCCTTTGTGGTCACCGGGAGATAATCTGCCGGATGGTACTCGCCCTCATCCGCCTTGCGGATCCGTTTTACATTTAACTGGTTTTGTCCCTGGAACAGAGTCACGTCCGCGTCAACATACACGTAATCCAGTGCGCAAAACTCGTTGATTCCCGGAGAGTTTAACTCCCAGATCTTCGCGTCAACAGTTCCTGTTTTATCCTGCAGTACAAGAGAACCGTACTCTTTTCCATTCTTTGTGAGCGCGATCTGTTTTGTCTTGCACAGGTATACATCCGAAATGTGGTTTCCTTCCCGGAATGTTTCAATAAATCTCATAATCTCTCCTTCTATTCATTGCGTCGACAGACGTTTTCTGTCTTTACATCTAGCGTTTCAGTTTTAAGGCTGAAACGTTATTATTGGACTAGATAACTGTTCAGTAAGTCTGAGCAGTTACAAGCCAGGCAGTAATAACTACCTGGCTCCAATCGTCACTTGATACTCTATCTCTTTATATTCATCAATAGACTTCCGTTTTACCGTAACTTTTACAGAATCTCCGGTCTTCGTGTCCTCCAGCTGGTTCTGGAAGTCCCGGATCGTCTGGATCTCCGTGTCCCTGATCTTTGTCAGGATATCACCGTTCTGGATCCCCACGTTGTAGGCAGGTCCATCTGCAATGGAATCTGTTATATATACTCCGCTGGGGATTCCGCTCTCCATCATCACGGAGGTCACATCCTGTCCCCGGATTCCGAAATACGGGGCGGACTGTCCGTTTGTGAGCTTCTGGAGCACGCCCTTGTACTCCGAGATCGGTATCGCCATCGTCTTATCTTCCGTCTGTCCATTATCACCGGACTGATAAGTGTCGGTTGCCCAGCCCACCAGCTGGCCGGAAAGATTTAAGAGGAATGTTCCCTCGTCTGCATGGCTCTCAAACTCGGTATACAGGATACGCGTCTGACCATCCACTGCCTGGACTCCCTTTGCCACATAGGCAATCAGCCCCTGCTTGACGGAATGGACATGTCCGGAGGGACTTCCCACCGCGAGGACCATGTCCCCGGTACGGACGGAATAGGAGTTTCCGAGTTCCACCGCCTTCATCCAGTTTACGGTCTGCTCTTCAATATCGGAGATCTTCGCACTGACAACTGCCATCTTGGAGGTGATGTCCTGGGATTTCAGTTCTACTGCCGCCGTGGATCCGTCCCCAAAGGTCACCCGCAGGGAGTCGGCTCCAGCCACCGCGCTTTGTCCTGTCAGAATCAGCGCCTCGCTGGAATTCACCGCGATGATGATTCCCGCATACTGTCCTGTCGTCTCAATAGGGTTATCAAACCAGTCCACGTCGTTTTTCACTGCGGAAACTGTCACGATACTCTTCTCGGATTCCAGGTAGATGTTCCGGAACGCGTCGTTTAACTCGGTGAGGTTTTTCGTCGTCCATGGGAACTTTTCCATGGCGTCCCCAACGATCTTATCCACCTCATCCTTCAGATCTTCCGCGCGGATCCCCTCTCCTGTGGTCTCCGCCATGGTCTCCACCGGTGTCGGCTCGCCGGATGGATCCTGGTCCCGTTCGATCGTGATCGGTGCGGAGGTCACTGGCTGCTCTTTACCCAAAAGCTTTTTCGCTGTCGGCAGTGATGCCACAAAGCTCACCGCAGCAACTCCACCGAAAACGGCCGCGAAAAGAACATAGCACAGGATCCGGCCCGCGGCCCTGCGCTTATCGATCGGAGGTTTTACGACCTTTTCCCTCATAAATTTTTTCTCGTTAGGTGTATCTGACATGAAAAAAGTCTCCTTTTCATATCTTACAGCAGCCCTTACTCCTGCTGCTACAGGCAAATATCCATCAAAATACGATTCCATTTGCGGATTCTTTGCGTTTAGCCTATCTTCTTTTCATTATAATTTTTTTCCTCTTATTATGCAACAAAAAAATGGTGTATACAGGTTTCTCCGTACCATTCGATAACCTTTTCCACAGGCTCTCCCTCCCAAATCTGACACCTCCACCGTAAGAAAAAATCTCTATGATATTTAACACGTTTGTGTTATACTTTTTCTGTGCAGGCAGGCATCTTTACTGAAAATCTCCGCATGTTTCATACCGCGGAATGTCTGCGTATTGAAAGGAAAAAAGGATCGACCTATGAATCAGAAAGTATTAAAAACACTTGAATATTATAAAATTATTGACCGCCTGACCGACTGTGCGGCGTCTGAACCGGGAAAGAAGATGTGCCGGGAGCTGACACCGTCCTCGAATTTCAACGAGATTGTCCAGACCCAGACCGAGACCGCCGATGCGGTGACCCGTGTGCGCCAGAAAGGAAGTCTCTCCTTAGCCGGAGTCCGTGATGTACGGGATTCCTTAAAACGTCTGGAGATCGGCAGCTCCTTAAGCATCACGGAGCTTCTCTCCGTCAGCGGACTTTTGACCTGTGCGGCCCGCGCAAAGAATTATGGACGCCATCCGGAAAATATGGAACTTCCTGATGACTCTCTCGATGAGATGTTCCGCACTCTGGAACCACTGACGAATGTGAACAGTGAGATCACCCGCTGTATTCTCGGTGAGGATGAGATCGCCGATGATGCAAGCCCGGGACTCCACCACGTCCGCCGCCAGATGAAGATCACGGCAGATAAAGTCCACACCCAGTTGAACTCCATCCTAAACTCCAGCCGGACCATGCTGCAGGATGCCGTTATCACCATGCGTGACGGACGTTACTGCCTCCCGGTCCGCGCCGAGTATAAGAGCCAGTTTGCCGGAATGGTCCATGACCAGTCGGCCACCGGATCCACACTCTTTATCGAGCCGATGGCGATCATCAAGCTAAACAACGAACTCCGTGAACTGGAATTAAAGGAGCAGAAAGAGATCGAGATGATCTTAGCTGCCTTAAGCACCGAGCTCGTCCCGTATATCGAGCCGATCACAACGGATTTTGAGATCCTCACAAAGCTGGATTTCATCTTCGCGAAGGCTGCTCTCTCAAGAATTTATAACTGTTCCATGCCGAAGTTTAACCGAAAAGGTTATATCCATATCAAGGATGGCCGCCATCCGCTCCTTGACCCCAAAAAGGTCGTTCCGATCAATATCTGGATGGGAAGAGATTTCGACCTGCTGATCGTAACAGGACCGAATACCGGCGGTAAGACCGTATCCTTAAAGACGGTCGGTCTGTTTACCCTGATGGGACAGTCCGGTCTGCAGATCCCGGCGTTTGACGGATCCGAGCTTTCCGTTTTTGACGAGGTATTCGCGGATATCGGCGATGAGCAGAGCATCGAGCAGAGCTTAAGTACCTTCTCCGCCCACATGACAAATATCGTTAAGATCCTAAATCAGGCAGACAGCCGGTCTCTCTGCCTTTTCGATGAGCTTTGTGCCGGAACGGACCCCACCGAGGGCGCTGCTTTAGCGATCTCTATCCTGTCCTTCCTTCACAATATGAAGTGCCGGACCATGGCGACCACCCACTACAGCGAATTGAAAGTATTCGCCCTGTCAACGCCGGGTGTTGAGAACGCCTGCTGTGAGTTTAATGTTGAAACACTGCGTCCGACTTATAAGCTTTTGATCGGTATTCCCGGAAAGAGCAACGCATTCGCGATCTCCAGACAGTTAGGGCTACCGGATTACATCATCGATGATGCGAAGACCCATCTGGAATCCAATGATGAGGCATTTGAGGACCTGCTTGCGAACTTAGATCAGAGCCGCGTGACCATCGAAAAAGAGCGGGCGGAGATCGCAAGCTACAAGGAAGAGATCTCCCGTTTAAAGAAGAATATCGAACAGAAGGAAGAGCGGCTTGATGAGCGGAAAGAAAAGCTCTTAAAGAATGCCAACGAGGAAGCCCAGCGGATCTTACGCGAGGCGAAAGAGACCGCGGACCAGACGATTCGGAATATCAACAAGCTTGCCGCAAGCTCCGGTGTCGGAAAAGAGCTGGAAGCTGAGAGAACAAAGCTCCGTGAAAAGCTGGATAAAGTCGATAAAAGCTTAAGTCTGAAGAACAATAAGGGGCCGAAAAAGACGATCTCACCGAAGAAATTAAAGATCGGTGACGGTGTTAAAGTCCTCACAATGAACTTAAAGGGAACGGTCAGCACACTGCCGAACGCAAAAGGCGATCTCTATGTGCAGATGGGAATCCTGCGCTCCCTTGTAAATATCAAAGATCTGGAACTTTTAGACGAGGCGTCCGTATCCGGACCGGGCCTCGATCCGGCTGCCCTGAAGCGGAACAACACCGGAAGCGGAAAGATCAAGATGGCGAAATCCTTCTCCGTCTCCCCGGAGGTCAATCTCATCGGAATGACAACGGACGAGGCAATGCCTGTCCTTGACAAGTATCTGGACGATGCTTATCTCGCCCATCTTCCGCAGGTCCGTGTCGTGCATGGACGCGGAACAGGTGCGCTGCGGGCTGCGGTTCATAAGCATTTGAAGAAGCTTAAATATGTGAAGGAATTCCGACTTGGAGAATTTGGGGAAGGCGATACGGGCGTTACGATCGTAACCTTCAAGTAACTTTCAATTAGGAACTGCGTCGGATTTTGTCTGAACAGTACTATTTTAAAGTTATGTTAACCGCAAAGGTTTCAATTTTACCCATCATCCTATAGGAAATAGAAACCTGCCCTGATTTACAGGCAAAAAACGAAATTTTTACGATAAATTTTAGAAGGAGGAGACCTCCATGGTCGATAAACAGAGAATTCTCATCGTCGACGATGACGAGAATATTGCAGAGTTAATTTCCCTGTACCTGATGAAAGAATGTTATGATACAAAGATCGTCGGGGACGGAGAATCCGCATTGAAGGAGGTTCCGGTCTTTAAGCCGAACCTGATCCTTCTCGACCTGATGCTGCCGGGCATGGATGGCTATCAGGTCTGCCGGGAGATCCGCACGACCTCTCAGGTACCGATCATCATGCTGTCCGCAAAGGGCGAGGTCTTCGACAAAGTTTTAGGTCTGGAGCTCGGTGCCGATGACTATATGATCAAGCCGTTCGATTCAAAAGAACTTGTCGCCAGAGTCAAGGCTGTTCTCCGCCGCTATCAGGCGGCCCCGGTCAGTATGTCCGCTGCGACAAAACAGCAGGGAGAATATGTGGAGTATCCGAATCTCATCGTCAACCTGACGAACTATTCCGTCCTCTACAAAGGCCACTCTGTGGATATGCCGCCGAAGGAGCTGGAACTTTTATACTTCCTTGCCTCCTCTCCGAATCAGGTCTTTACCCGAGAACAGCTGTTGGATCATATCTGGGGCTATGAGTATATCGGTGACACCCGGACTGTTGATGTCCACATCAAACGTCTTCGCGAGAAGATCCGCGACGACGAGAACTGGGCGCTGTCCACTGTCTGGGGAATCGGTTATAAATTTGAGGTACGACGATGACCCGTTCTCTTTATACCAAGTTTCTTCTCGGCTATCTGGTGTTTGGTCTTCTCGGTTTCATTTTCATCGCGACCATGTCCTCGGAGATCACCTACCAGTATCTCTTAGAAGAAAAGTCTGAATCGCTCTACGATGAGGCGAATCTTCTCGCCTCCACCTACAGCGATATCTATCAGGGCAAAAATATCAGTCTGTCCACGGCAAACCCGCAGCTGCAGGCCGTTGCCACCTACTTAAAGGCACAGGCCTGGGTCATCAACCAGAAAGGCAGCGTTGTTGCGGAGACTGCCCCAGCCTCCCATATCGGCACCGCCATCGATGGTTTTGATCCCACCGTGGCGGGAAACCGCTCGTATATGACCGGCAGATTTTTCGGCATGTTTGATAAAGACATGCTGTCCGTCATTGCGCCGATCACGGGAAATTTCAATACGTATGGATACGTGGTGATCCATATGCCCATCGAACAGATCGTACATGGGAAAGACCGTATCCTGAACATTGTATACATTACAGCGCTGGTGGTTTTCATCCTGTCCCTGATCATTCTTCTCGTGTTCACAAAGACCGTATATGTCCCGTTAAAGAAGATCACCGCGGGTGCGAAGGAATACGCGGCAGGAAACTTAAGTCATACGATCAATGTAACTTCTGCCGATGAGATGGGATATCTTGCCAACACCTTAAATTATATGTCCAGTGAATTAAATAAGATGGAGGAATATCAGCATTCCTTTATCGCCAACGTCTCCCACGACTTCCGCTCCCCGCTGACATCCATCAAGGGGTATCTGGAAGCGATCAAAGACGGAACGATCCCGCCGGAATTATACGATAAGTATCTCGGTATCCTGATCTCTGAGACAGAGCGTTTAAACAAACTCACTCAGGGCATGCTGACGCTGAACTCTCTCGACAGCAAGGGATTCCTGACACGGAGCAACTTCGATATCAATCGTGTTATTAAAGATACCGCGGCAACCTTCGAGGGAACCTGCAATGCAAAGGATATCGTTCTCGATCTCACCTTCGCTGCGGATATCCAGATGGTGTATGCAGACCTCGGTAAGATCCAGCAGGTGCTCTACAATCTGATCGACAACGCCATCAAATTCAGCCGTGAGAACTCTGTGATCTATATCCAGACTTCACTGAAGTACGAGAAAGTCTTTGTTTCCGTGAAGGATACGGGAATCGGTATTCCGAGGGAAAGTATCAAGAAGATCTGGGACCGGTTCTATAAGTCGGATCTCTCCAGAGGTAAGGATAAGAAGGGAACAGGACTCGGTCTGGCGATCGTAAAAGAGATCGTACAGGCACATGGGGAAAATATTGATGTGATCAGCACCCAGGGGGTCGGGTCGGAATTTATCTTTACGCTGCCGAAGGCAACGGCGCTGTAATACAGCAAAAAATCTCTGCCCGGTCACACCTCGATGTGTCTGGGCAGAGATTTTTATTTCTGTCAATTTCTTTAGTTTCCTTAGATTTCTTTCATCTTCGTCCTAGTCGCATGAACAACCACCTTCATGCTTTGTTTTTTTTATGATCGGCCGGACATCATATCAAGTCCTGTCATTGCCAGCACCTTTACCGCGGCAGTGAGGGCACGTCTTCCTGCTTCGCCTCCTGCAGCGTCCGCAAATGCTGCTGTATGGGTTCCTAATCCTTCGCCCACACCGATATAGAACTGGGCAGCCGGAAGTGCTTGAGTTACATTGCCGACATCCGTTGATCCGATTCCCTGAGTCAGATCCCGCGGAATGTGGTGTTCTCCGATCAGGTCCATATTTTTCTCCACTGCCGTCACAAGTTCCCGGTTGTTGCGCACATCCTTAATGAGATAACCGTCCTGTTTGATCTCAACCTCTACACCGGCGCAAATCGCCGCACCCTTTGCACAGCGGTCAATGACTGCAATCACTTCTTCTAAATAACCTGCGTCTAATGCCCGGATATTAAACCGGCATACAGCTTTCTCCGGAACGATATTTACTACGGTTCCGCCTTCCAGGATAATTCCGTGAACCCTCGTGTAATCCTTAAAATGAAGTCTCTGGGAATCTACCGCATGGAACATCTGGAGAACTCCGTTTAACGCACTGGCCCCCATCCACGGGCACGCTGCGGTATGTGCCGGTTTTCCGGTGAAGGTATAGGTCTTATTTACGGCTGCAAATGAGATATCATCTGCCATGGACATATCACTCGGATGCATGATCAGCGCCATATCCACACCATCGAAGATTCCTTCGTCCAGCATCGTGATCTTTCCGCTTCCGTTTTCCTCTGCCGGTGTTCCAAGAACCTTCAGGGTTCCGCCGATCCCGTATTTTTCCATGATTTCTTTTAATATCACACCGGCGCCGGCTCCGCTGGTGCCGATCAGATTGTGTCCGCATGCATGTCCAATTTCAGGAAGTGCGTCGTACTCGCACATAAAGGCAAAGGTCATTCCCGGCTTTCCGCTCCGGTATTCTGCCACAAATGCGGTCTCCAGAGAGCCAGCTCCCCGCTGTACTTTAAAGCCATGCTTTTCCAGCAGCCCGCACAGCTGATCCTGCGCCAGCGTTTCATGGTATGCCAGCTCCGGATGAGCAAATATGCATGCACTGACCGTCTCAAACTCATCCCGGTGTTTCTCCGCCAATGTTTCGATCTCGTGCTTTACCTGTGTAAGCTCCATCGTCATTTCCTCCTGTTATTCCCGATATTATATCCACTATTATACCGCGGCTGCTCCTGATTTCTCAAGCACTGATCACATAAATTTCCCACTCTGGCACAGATGGGACCTTGCTTTTCGTCCATTGAATCTCCTTGCGTTTCATGATAAAATATAGTCATCTGCTCAATCATTTCTAACTGCTCGAGAGGAGGACATAATTATGAATTCTATTTCTATCACCTGGAATGGTCATTCCTGTTTTACCATTGAAAAAGATGGTTTTTCCATTGTTTTTGATCCATATGGCCCAAATACGGTACCGGGGCTTGCTCCACTTTCCCTCACCGCGGACATGGTACTCTGCAGCCACGAACATGGTGACCACGGGTACACGGACGCAGTGACCTTAAAGCACAGCGGGACAAAGAACCCGTTTTCCATCACGAAAATTGACACCTGGCATGACCCGGAACAGGGGGCGCTACGCGGGCCGAACCGGATCCATATCCTGGAGGCGGACGGGCTTAAGATCGCCCACATGGGTGATATCGGATGTCCTCTGACCAGGAAACAGAAAGACATGTTAAAGCATCTCGATGCGATCCTGATCCCGGTGGGCGGTTACTATACGATCGACGCGGCGCAGGCGAAGGCTGTGGTGGATGACCTCGCTCCCCGCGTTGTGATCCCGATGCATTACCGCTCCGACCACTTTGGCTATCCGGTGATCGGACGGCTGGAGGAATTTACGGGACTCTGCCGGAATGTGGTGGAGTACGATTCCAATGCACTGCTCCTGACGGCTGAAACAAGACCGCAGACAGCGGTTTTAAAGCTGTAATAAACCGATAAGTTCCATTTTTGCTGCAGTTTTCCGTGATGATCCGGCCGGCAGTGTAAAAATACAGCTGTCATGTCCGTTCAAATACAGAGTTTAACTGCAGCAATTTTTATGGCCTTTTCCCGGCGTTAGAAAGCACCATAATTTTATAACTTTAAGTTATGTGCCATATCAATACGCGCCATTTTATTTATGCCTGATCCTATGCTATAATGAGGAAACGAAAGAATTCATGAACTGTTAAGGCGGCTGACGGTCTGGATTTTTGCAGCTGTCTTTTAATATTTCTTAGATAAGAAAGGAACATATAAAGTCATGGCAGAAGGAACGATCTTTAAATTTCATAATGACCTTGATACCGATCAGATCATTGCATCCCAGTATCTGCTCTTACCAAATCTGGAAGAGATGAAAGAGCACACATTCGAGTCTCTTGACCCGGATTTCCCGAAAAAAGTAAAACCTGGTGATTTCGTAGTAGGCGGTGAGAACTTCGGCTGCGGTTCTTCCAGAGAACAGGCACCGGGCGTTTTAAAAGCCCTCGGCGTACAGGCCGTCGTTGCAAAATCCTTCGCAAGGATTTTCTATAGAAATGCCATCAACATCGGACTTCCGGTCATCGTCTGTAAAGACCTGCCGGATGATGTAAAGACCGGCGACACCATGGAACTTTCCATGTCTGACGGAACTGCCCACGCAAACGGAAAGACATATTCCTGCACAAAGCTGCCGGAATACATGCAGAACATCTTAAATCAGGGCGGACTGATCGCTTCTTTAAACCGTGAGGAGGACTAAGACAATGGGAATGACGATTGCAGAAAAGATCATTGCGGCGGCAGCCGGAGTTGACTACGTAAAACCGGGAGATATCCATACCGTAACATTAGACCGTATGATGAGTAACGACGGAACTACCCATCTGACCGTTGACATGTACCGCAATAAATTAAAACATCCGCATATCGCGGACACAAAGAAGATGGTATTCATTGTAGACCACAACGTTCCGTCCGACTGCCCGAAGACAGCGGCATCCCAGAAGAAGATGCGCGACTTCGCGAAGGAAAACAACATTGATTTCTGGGAGGGAAAAGGCGTCTGCCACCAGGTTATGATGGAACATTATGTCTGCCCGGGCGAGCTGATCTTCGGTGCTGACAGCCACACCTGCTCTTACGGCGCTCTCGGTGCCTTCGGTACCGGCGTTGGCTGTACCGACCTTCTCTACGGCATGGTGACAGGCAAATCCTGGGTTCTCGTTCCGGAGACTGTAAAATTCAACCTCGTCGGAAAACTGCCGGAAGGCGTTTACGCGAGAGACCTGATCTTGACCATCATCGGCACCATCGGCGCAAACGGCTGCAACTACCAGGTTATGGAGTTCACAGGCGAGGGCGCTAAGACATTGAGCATCAGCGAGCGTATGGTCCTCTGCAACATGGCTGTCGAGGCAGGTGCCAAGACCGGTATCTTCGAGCCGGACGAGAAAGCCATCGAATACCTGGAAGCTCACGGAAGGAAGCCGAAGGCGCTCTTTCAGAGCGATCCTGATGCTGTATACGCAAGAGAATATACCTTCGATCTCTCCAAGATCCGCCCGGTAGTGGCGAAACCGGACTTCGTTGACAACCTGGTTCCGGCTGAGGAAGTCCGCGGCGTGAAGATCGACGAGGCATTCTTAGGTTCCTGCAACAACGGACGTATCGAGGATCTGAGAGTCGGCGCTTCTATTATTAAAGGAAAGAAAGTTGCTGAAAAAGTTCGTTTCCTTGTGGTTCCGGCAAGCCAGACCGTTTATCTTCAGGCACTGAAGGAAGGCCTGATCGACATCTTTATGGAAGCCGGTGCAATTGTTATGAACCCGAACTGCAGCGTATGCTGGGGCAGCTGCCAGGGTGTGATCGGCGAGAACGAAGTCCTGATCAGCACCGGTACGAGAAACTTTAAGGGCCGCGCAGGTCATCCGAGCTCCAAGGTATATCTTGGATCCGCAGCGACGGTTACGGCGTCTGCTATTAAGGGAGAAATTGCATTAGCAAGTGATTTATAATCTGTATAGATTTGTAAAGACTATTTTCACTTCTGCCTGTACTTTTATACAGGCAGAAGTGTCGTTCCACCAGTAATGCCCCTATACATAGAATAAATGTAACTATTCAGTACCTTCATAGTTACGTGCAAAAATCCATTCCAGATCAGCTTCGCTGATGGGATTTTTGCCTTCCAG
>NZ_WQPW01000152.1:0-379 GCF_018785465.1 Clostridium sp. MCC328 | reverse complement strand
GATGAATCGATAAGCCTCTAATCGATTTCCTTTGCAAAGAATGCCGCCGCTTTTTTTAAGAAAAGATTCTCCTTACGAAGTTCTTCGTTTTCTCTTTTGAGTCTGAGCATCTCCTTCATGTTGTCATAATCTTCTTTGGCTTCCGGGCTTGACTGGCATTCTTTACTAAACTCGCTACACCACTTAGAAATGCTGGCTTTCGATACCCCATACTCAGCGGTGATGCTTTTGTAGGTACGACCTTCCTCTTCATGAAGACGTACTATTTTTTTCTTAAATTCGGGTGTGTAACTTTGTGGCATGATAATTACCTCTTTTCTCTATTGGATTTATTATATCTTATTAGCCACTACTGTTACAACGTTAGTATAGCACTTCA
>NZ_WQPW01000151.1:0-313 GCF_018785465.1 Clostridium sp. MCC328 | reverse complement strand
TTTGCCAATTCCTTTTTCAGCAGTCCATCAGTTCCCGTTTTACGGAGCTGGTCCATAAGAAAGAAAGAATTTCCGCCGGTAAAATATATCACATCTGCTTCTTCAAAAACAGACTGTATCGTTGAATAAGCCTCCGTTGAAATATCAATTTCAGTTACGATTGCTCCCAACTTTTTGAATAATTTTCGAGCCGAGCCGACATAACCGGTGTAGCCTTCACGCAGTGAAGCTGTTGGAATAAATGCGACTTTCTTATTTTCAATTTCTTCCTTTATCAGACTTCCTACACTTGAAAAGTGCGAACATAAAAATA
>NZ_WQPW01000150.1:0-284 GCF_018785465.1 Clostridium sp. MCC328 | reverse complement strand
CCGTCGCCGTATTCATAGCATACGCCCAGCCGGTACATACCTTCACCGTAGCGCTGATACGCCGCCGCGCGCACCCAGTGCACGGCCTCGGCAGCGTCGGCTTCCACGCCGATCCCGTCGTGGAAGGCGCGGGCGAGCAGCATCTGTCCGCGGGGCGAACCGTATTCCGCCGCCTTGCAGTATAACTCGGCAGCCTTTTCCGCATCCGGAGCCGTGCCAATGCCGTATTGATAGCACACGCCCAAGCAGCACACCGCATTCAGGCTCCCCATTTCCACCGCCTG